>CAJOLG010000018.1 GCA_905235315.1 uncultured Solobacterium sp.
CGTTTCTGTATTCGTTTACCGCACATCTGTCCGAAAAGGGATGGCTGGATCGCGCGGTGATGTTTGTGGATGAGCGGGGAATTCCGTATTTTCAGACGGCGATCGACCTGACCCGTCAGGTTCCGGGCGGGGACCAGATTGCGTTTGGGGCGGCAGTCAATATCATTCCGCGGGATACCGCGCTCTATGATCAGATTGAGTACCTCTCGATTTCCATCGCATCCGTGCCGGAGAATGACCCGGAGTTTGAGGCGTTTCTCAGGCACCGGAAGGAGCTTGGCCTGACGACGACCATGTACAACTGTTCGACCAATTATCCGAATGCATTTGTGATCAGTGATCCGTGTGAGTCGGTCTGGTTTATGCAGTATCTCACCATGCGCGGATTTGACGGATATCTTCGCTGGGCATTCAATGCCTGGCCGGAAGAGCCGCTGGTCTGTTCGGATGCGCCGCATTTTGAATCCGGGGATACCTTCCTGATTTATCCGGATGATCGCTCCGCACCGGATCCTGTACCGCAGGCTTCCGTGCGTCTTAGAATGATGGAGCAGGGGTTCAGCGACATGCGCAAATACCGGCTTCTGGAACAGGAACTGAATGCGGAAGATGCAGAGACTCTGCAGGCGATTCTGCAGGAGATGGAGCGGTACGGCGGGACGTATAATGCGTACGGCGCAATGAGCGCAGTGTCTGATGAAAACCGCAGATCCATTGCGGCACAGACCCTGCGTACGGAAGAAGGAATAAAAAAAGCCGCGCTGATCGCGCTTATAACGCGCCGCGGCGAAGCATCCGTTACTGCGTCCGAACATCTCCGGGAGATTCTGTCTCAGTACGGGGAAGAGTAAAACTCATAACGGAATTTCTTCTCTCCCGGGATAACCGCAGTTTCCTTGATGGAGAGATTGTCGATCCGGATCCAGCGGGTGCCTTCCCGCAGGCGGCTGATAAACTGCCGGAGGTTATCTTCTTCGCCCTGGGCAAAGATTTCAACCATTCCGTTGTCCATATTCCGGACCGAACCGGTAAGATCATATTCCAATGCCAGCTGAATGCAGAAGGAGCGGAATCCGACTCCCTGCACGCGGCCTTCGGCTATCATATAGTATCGTTTCATGAAAGTCCCCTGATTATATCTTCTCTATTATAGCAGGTCACCCTGCCGGGGACATTCCTACATGGATGGAGGTTTACTGTGAAGCGCACACTGATCGCAAACAAGACAAACTATGACGCAGCCTGGGCGGCGGAGTTTCTTTCCGGGGTCTTCCGGAGCGGAATGACCGTATGTGTTCTGACAACCGAAGAACGGGAAGGCTGGGCAAACGGATCTGCCGACTGGGAGAGCCGTTTCGGCGAAACTGCAGATCTCCGCTATGATATCGAGCGGCCGCTCCGCAGCTACGGCATCCGCCGGTTCCGGTGGTTTGATCCGCAGCGGGATGACGATGAACAGATTCGGCGGGGAATTCTGGAGTCGGATATCACGGTGCTGTTCGGAACCGAACCGTCTGTGTGTATGGATGTGCTGGAAGATCATGATCTTGTGAGCGCACTTCTTTCATCTCCGGGTATTCTGATCGCACTCTCCGAAGCGGCGCTGACCGTGTGCCGGGAGTTTGAGAATGAAGCGCTGTACGACCGCTCTGCCCGGAAGGGGCTCGGTATCCTGCAGGGGGCGCATCTCTGTATGCATTACGACGAGTCCGAAGAGCAGCTGAGACGGATGATCCGGCTGCTGGAAACACAGGGCGGCAGCCTGCTGGTGCTTTCGGCCGGAAGCGGAGTATATCTTGAAGAAGGCCATATCGAACTGCTCGGCGATGCCTTCATTGCGGACGAGCAGGACCTGGAAGAACTCTACAGCCTGCTTTGAGACGGTTGCGTTTTTCCTGTTTTTGGCGATATAATGCTTCATGTTGAGAAAGCGTTGAAGAAAAGACAAGTACCTGCGCAGCAGAACGGCCAAGAGAGGAGATCACAGGCTGAGAGATCTCTGCCGGACGGCACAGCGAATTCACTTTTCCAGTGAGACTAATCCTCTCCGGGAGATCCCCGTTACGGATCATAATTAAGGTGTATATGCGTCATTCGCATATAAATCAGGATGGTACCGCGTGATCAGCGTTCCTGGGTTTGGCAGGAACGTGTTTTTTTTGGAGGCAGAACTATGATGGAGCAGATCGAACAGGTATTACAGGAAGCACTTGCCGCGATCAATGCGGCAGACAGCCCGGATGCGCTCAATGACCTGAGAATCCAGTATCTCGGCAAAAAGGGAAGTATTCAGGCACTCATGGCGGAAATGAAGAATCTTCCGAAGGAGGAGAAACCGGCATTCGGCCAGAAGGTAAACGGACTCAAGACCGCAGTCAGCGAAAAGCTTGAAGAGCGGCAGGAACAGCTGCGCGCCCGGGTTCAGAAGGAAAAGATGGCCGCATCCGCGATTGACATCACCCTTCCCGGCACAAAGCTGGAAGCGGGCACAACCCATCCGCTGATCATGATTCAGCAGGAACTGGAATCGCTCTTTGTCGGCATGGGGTATAAGATCGCCGAAGGACCGGAAGTTGAGGATGATTATTACAACTTCGAACTTGCGAATATTCCCCAGGATCATCCGGCGCGCGATATGCAGGATACCTTCTACATCGATCCGCGCACGCTGCTGCGGACACATACCACCGCGATGCAGATGCGGGAGCTGGAGAAGGCGAAGGGCGGCCTGCCCATCAAGCTGATCTGCCCGGGCAAGGTATACCGCAGAGATGATGACGATGCGACCCACAGCCATCAGTTCATGCAGTGCGAGGGTCTCGTTGTGGGAGAGCACATCACGCTTGCCGATCTCAAGGGGACGCTCGAATATATGGCGAATGCCATGTTCGGAGAAGGACGCAAAGTCCGCTTCCGTCCGAGTTACTTCCCGTTCACGGAGCCTTCGGTGGAAGTGGATGTATCCTGTCCTTTCTGCAACGGAAAAGGATGCAGCGTCTGTAAGGGATCCGGATGGATCGAAATTCTCGGCGCCGGCATGGTTCACCCGCATGTGCTTGAAATGAACGGGTTTGATCCGGAAAAATGCAGCGGGTTTGCGTTCGGTGTCGGTCTTGAGCGTGTTGCGATGCTGAAATACGGCATTGATGATATCCGTAATTTCTATATGAACGATCTCCGGTTCCTGAAGATGTTCGACCGGTTTGACTGAGGAGGTGTGTCATGCGTTTAAGTTATAAATGGCTGAGTGAATATGTTGATCTTTCCGGCATCACACCGGAGGAACTGGCGGACAGAATGACCACCGCCGGACTGGAAGTGGAAGGCATTGAACCGATGGCACAGGGAACCAATCTTGTAATCGGGGAAGTGCTGTCCTGCGAAGACATTCCCGGCACCCACCTGCATGCGACAGTTGTCCGTACGGGGGAAGGGGAAGAAAACCTGCATAAGATCGTCTGCGGTGCGCCGAATGTACGCGCCGGCCTGAAAGTGATTACGGCGCTTCCCGGCGCAAAGCTTCCCGGCGGTACGATTCAGGCACGTCCGGTCCGCGGATACGAAAGCAACGGCATGATCTGCGCGCTGTTTGAACTCGGCGTGGACAAAAAGTATCTGCGCCAGGAACAGATTGACGGCGTGGAAGAACTTCCGGAAGATGCCCCGGTCGGTGAAACCGATGTATTCGGGTATCTCGGACTCGATGATACAGTGCTTGATGTCTCTCTCACACCGAACCGGGCAGACTGCTCCTCCATGTGGAACATGGCAAAGGAAGTCGGTGCGATCCTGAACCGCAAGGTCACATGGCCGGATTATGAGGGCAAGGGCGATGTCGGAGAAAAGGGAACGTTCCGGGTCACATCCGAAACCGAAAAGTGTCCGCTCTTCTTCGGCAAGGTTGTCAATCATGTCAAGGTCGGCCCGAGCCCGAAATGGATGGTCGACTATCTTCACGCGGCCGGAATGAATTCCATCAACAACGTGGTTGATATCAGTAACTTTGTCATGCTGGAAACAGGCCAGCCGCTCCATTACTATGACCTCGCAAAACTTCCGCACCATGAGATTACGGTCAAAGATGATGTTGAAACAGTGATTACCGCGCTTGACGGTGTCGAGTTTGATATTCAGAAGGGAGATATCCTGATTACGACCGGCGGCGAAGCAACCGGTGTTGCCGGCATTATGGGCGGGGAAGAGTCCAAGATTGATGAGAACACCAAAGGAATCGTGATTGAGGCGGCCCATTTTGATCAGGCAAGCGTACGCCGTACATCGATTCGCCTGAATCTCATCACCGAAGCTGCCCAGCGTTTCACAAAAGGCGTCGAGCCGCTTTCCTGCCGGAAGGGAGTAGACCGTTCCGTGCAGCTGCTTCAGAAGTACGCGGATGCGTCCGGCTTTGAGGCAACCGAGATTGCCGGGGATGAGACATATACACCGGTTACCGTCACCGAAACGCTTACCCACTGCAACTCCCTGCTTGGAACTTCGTTCACGATGGATCAGGTAAAGGATGTTCTGGAACGGCTCGGGTTCTGCCCGGAAATCAACGGGGATGTGATTGTCAGTCATATTCCGAGCTATCGCACGGATATCGAGCGGGATGCGGATATTGATGAGGAAGTGATCCGTCTGATCGGATTCGACAGCCTTGCGTCCACACTGCCGGTGATGGAAACTACGGTCGGAAAACTGTCGCCTGCGCAGTCTCTGCGGCGGGAGACCCGTGCTCTTCTCAACGGCTTTGGACTTCACGAGATCGTGAGTTATACCCTTGTCGGCGAGGATATGGTGAAAAACGCAGTTATGCCTGCCGGCGAGCCGGTTGAACTTGCAATGCCGATGAGTGAGGCAAGACGATATGTCCGTACTTCGCTGATCGGCTCCGTGCTGGAAGTAATCAAATACAATGAGGCGCATTCCAATACGGATGCAGGTTACTATGAGATCTCCAAAGTTTACGGCAAAGGAGTTGAACAGGAACGCCTTGCGGTTTTCCTCGACGGCGCACTCATGAAAGACAACCTGCACCGGACTGCAGTGCAGGGAGACTTCTATACCATGAAGGGAATCCTCGTTGACTGGCTGAAGAAGAACGGCTACACGGAAGCACGGATTCAGGTGAAACCCAATGCGACCGATGTTCTGCGGTTCCATCCGTACCGCAGCGCGGAACTTTGGATCGATTCCACGAAGCTCGGCGTATTCGGCGATGTTCATCCGGATCTTCTGCATGCATTTGACCTGAAACAGGGCGTGTATGCAGAACTGATCATCGATCCGCTGTTCGCCGGGAAAAAATCACGCGTGAAATTTGAAGCGCTTGACCGGTATCCTGCGGTTACCCGTGATATCGCGCTGGTCGTTGACGGCGATGTGACTGCGAAGCAGATTCTCGATGTGATCCGCAAGGAAGGGAAGCGGCTCGTGCGCTCCAGTGAAGTGTTCGATGTCTATGAAGGCGAAAACATCGGAGAAGGCCGCAAGTCGATTGCGCTCCGCATCACGTATCAAGCTGCTGACCGCACCCTGACCGATGAAGAGGTCTCCGGCGTTCACAGCGCAATCCTTGAAGGGCTCCGCAGTAAGCTTGACGCTCAGCTCAGAGCATAACCACAAAAAAGGAATTCCCGAAGGATGCCTCAAACGGTTTGTCTGAGGCATGCAGGAATTCCTTTTTCTATGGTTCATCGTGGATGTTCAGCCGTCAGTTTCATCAATCATCTGACGTTCAACGAGATCTGCGAAGAATCCTTTCTTCGCCATCAGTTCGTCATAGGTTCCGTCTTCGATGATCTTTCCGCCGTCAAGTACGATGATCCGGTCACAGTGACGGATCGTACTGAGACGGTGGGCGATCATCAGACGCGTACATTTCAGGGAATCGAGGGCATCTATGACCTTCTTCTGGGTGAGATTGTCAAGCGCGGAAGTCGCTTCATCAAAGATCAGAATGCGGGGTTTCGGCGCAATTGCCCGGGCGATCATCATCCGCTGTTTCTGTCCGCCGGAGAAGCTTCCGGATCCTTCGGAAATCATGGTGTGCATTCCCATCGGCAGCCGGCGGATATCATCGCCGAGACCTGCAATTTCCGCGGCTTCCCATGCGTCGTCCATCGAAAGCCATGGCGCGGAGATGATAATGTTCTCATAAATACTGCCGGTGAACAGTTTTCCGTCCTGGGTTACCGTTCCGATTTTCTGACGCAGGGATTTCATATCAATATTGGAGATATCTTTTCCGTCATAGAAGATACCGCCGCTGACCGGTTTCTCAAATCCCAGCAGAAGACGGACCAGGGTGCTCTTCCCGCAGCCGCTCTTGCCGACAATTGCGACATACTGACCGGCGCGGATCTTGAAGGAAAGGTTCCGCAGAACAAACGGCCGTGCCGTATCATATCGGAACGAGAGATTGGTGACTTCGATCGAGCCGCTGAGCGAGCTGAGGTATTCTCTTCCTTCGCTTGTCTCAGGTTCTTCCTTGAGAATCGGCTCCACCATTTCAATGATCGGGCGGATACCGGCAAGATTTGCGGCAATCGAAACGATTCCCATGAAGGAACTGAACACCATCCCGTATGCGGTATTGAACGCGAAGTATTCTTCATAGGAGATGCCGGTCGCTATCGCAGCACGGTAGATCAGAAGGGTTCCGACAAGGCCGATCGCCGTTGAGATGACAGAACTGCTCTTGAGGAACATGGAAGGGTTATAGGTCAGTTTCAGAACTTCGGAATACAGATTTCCCCAGCGGGAGAAGAAGCGTTTCTCTGCGCCCGCAAGACGGATTTTCTGAATCCCGCTGATCATCGCAAAACTCATGCCGTATTCTTTTGCGCTGAGCGACATGCGCTGGCGTGAGATACGGATCTGGGCGATCGTTGTCAGAATATAAACTGCGATACTGGCAAAAATGACCAGAAGTGCCGGCATAAACAGCGAAGGTGCGTAATGAACGATCTGGGTCAGATAAACCAGGGAGAACGTGGTATTCATCAATGCGCTGTAAGCACTGGAGAAGATCATATTGATCAATGACTGCATATAGGAACTCCGCTGTGCCAGTTCGCCGGAACTGTATTTCCGGAAAAACGAAGGCGGCAGGGAAAGAATCCGCATCATGACGGCAGCCCGGACCTGGATGTCCTGGCGCACCTCGATACGTCCGTTGATCAGTGTGGTGTAAACCGAATTGACGGTCTGGCACACGGTAAGGCCGATCATAAATGCCGCAATGCCCAGAAGGGGCTGCAGCTCGCCGCTGTTGAGAACGGTGCCCATCAGGATGAAACTGGCTTTTGTCGCAAGAATACCGAGTACGGAGGAAACGGCCATCAGAACCAGGAGCGCAATGTTCTCCGGTATGGAGCGCGTTTCCCAGGCGTAGATCAGAAGATCGCGGACCGTCATGGATTTAAGCGGGAAAGGCTTATAGAAACACAGCGCTCTGGGGCTGAGCTGTTTCGCCGTTGTGCTGTCAAGCAGTACGGTTTTTCCCGTTGTTGGATTCTGGAAGGTATACCCCTGGAGCTTACCGGGCAGAAGAGCTACCGGAACGGAGCCCTCGTTCAGGAATCCCATCATCGGACCGATTGCGTCTGTCCACCATTTTCCGGTGAGCTCAACTTCCCGGCGCATGATGCCGTTGGGACGCGTCAAAAACTCGATCTGCTCATTCAGATCTTTGATCTCATCCGGAACTTCCTTCGGTGTGATGTGATACCACAAAAGGATCTGTTCCATCGCGTTCTTTGCCTGTACGGTATCCTCCAGCAGACTGATGTAGGATTGGTCGCCGGTTACAGAGGCCGCGATTCTCGAAAATGTTTCACTGAACGCCCGCTCATCGCTGATCTGGCGCTGCTTGATTTGTTCTTCAAACCAACCCATATCTCACCTACTGATTCGTAACGAGCTGCTTGTAGAGCTCGCAGTTTTTATACAGTTCCTTGTGGGTGCCGCGGTCCACGACATTGCCCTGATCGAGGACGATGATCTCATCACTGTCCCGGATCGTCGAAAGACGATGGGCAATCACGATACAGGTGATGCCGCGGTCCACGATCGCTTTGACAACTTCATATTCCGTCCGCGCATCCAGTGCGGAAGTCGCTTCATCAAGAATGATGATCCGCGGATCCTGCGCAAGAACGCGGGCAATCTCGATCCGCTGCCGCTGTCCGCCGGAGAAATCGCTTCCTCCTTCCACCAGAACATGCCGGTAGCCGTTCGGGCGGGAGACGATTTCCTCATGGATCTGCGCATCTTTGGCCGCAAGGATCATTTCAAAATCTTCGATGGAGTTATCCCACATCTTGATGTTGTTCGCAATGGTATCCTCAAACAGAATAATGTCCTGGTCCACGACCGCAAGCGATCCGGTAAAGACGCTGCGGTTGATTTCCTGCATGGTTTTTCCGTCAAACGTAACGGAGCCTTCCCAGGGCTGATAGAGGCCGCTGATCAGTTTGGCAATCGTGCTTTTACCGCAGCCGGAGGTTCCGACAAGCGCAACGCGGGAGCCGGGTTTCAGCGACATGGAAAAATTGGTGATCAGCGGTTTGGCAAGCGGGGAGTACCCGAATGTGACATTATTGACTTCCACGGCACCGGACAGTTTGCGGAACTCGGTATCATTTGCGGCTTCCTCTGTCGGTTTGAACGCAGGGTCGACCTCGTATGCCATGACATCCTCAACGCGTTCGATGCTCGTCCGCATTTCCTGAATGGTCTGGCCGGCACTGATCAATGACTGGGCAGGTGCTTCGAACCGGGAGAGATATCCCTGAAACAGCATAATGGTACCTGCGGTGAACTGGCCCTGCATGGTCAGGTAGACACCGAGAATAAGAATGACGATATTCAGAATGGACCGCACCAGGGAGGGAACCGATCCCAGCATACTGTTGAGGTTGGTGTATTCGACCTGGGCTTTGTTTACACTTGCCTGATAGCCGCTCCATCTTCCGAAGAATCCGTTCTCCGCACCGGTTGCCTTGATGGTCTCGATCATCTGAATGCCGGAGGTTGTGGCACCGGCAAGCTTGCCCTGGTCACGCATGGATACCCGCGTGAGATTGATCCGTCTGCGGGAGATGACATTGGCCAGTACAAGATTGACCACAATCGACAGCAGACCGATTGAGGTGAGCATAGGACTGTAATGAATCATGATGCCGAGATACAGCACCATCATGACTGCGTTCAGCAGCAGAGGGGCAACCGTCTGCACAAGGGCGGCTGCGATATCCGCATTGCTGGACATGCGGGACTGAATATCGCCGGCCATGCGCTGGGAAAAGAAATTGATCGGCAGCTGGAGAACCTTCCAGACATAGGTTGTTGTGCCGACCGCATCAATCTTGCCGTTGATCTTGAGGGAGTAGATGGTACTGATCCAGGAGACCAGCAGCTGAAGGAATGAGAATACCGCCAGCATTGCCAGAAACGGCACTGCCCAGGACAGATTCTTTCCGCGCAGAAGGTAGTCCACAAATACCTTGGAGAACGCCGGCTGAATCAGATCAAACAGTGACGCAATGATGGTTGTGAGAATTACAAAGATGACCGCGGTGCGGGAATTGTTAAGCCGCTTGGCAACATACGACAGCATGCTTGCCGGTTTTCCTTCCGGCTGGAAGGTTTCCGACGGCTCAAAGCAGAGCGTGATTCCTGTAAAGCTGCGGTCGAATTCCTCCAGCGGAACTGTTACCGTACCGCGCGCCGGGTCATTCAAAACCGCTTCATTCTTCCGGTTGAATCCGTCCAGAACTACAAAATGATTGAAGTTCCAGTGAATGATGCACGGATAAAGACCTTCCTTCTGAATACTGTCGAGTTCAAAACGGTATCCGTTTGCTTCAAGACCGTAGGAACGGGCAGCTTTGAGGATATTGAGCGCATTGGAGCCGTCACGCGATACGCCGCAGTCCTGCCGGACTTTTTCCAGCGGGATCCATTTATCATAGTAGGCCAGAATCATCGTCAGGCAGGCAGCACCGCATTCCAGTGCTTCCAGCTGCATGATAACCGGTACCTTCGCGACACCTTTGGTGATCGGCTGTTTGATTTTTTTGCCGGAGTTCAATTCCATGATTTGCCTCAGTTCAGTATCAGATCCGCCGGGCGGAGTTTCGCCACAATCACGTCTGCCGTATAGGATCCGTCAGGAAGTGCCGTCATGGCGGATACCGCATAGACCATTTCATTCGCGCCAAGCTGATATGCCGCAAGCTGGCCATCACTGAGCGCATCGGCTGCACGCATCACGTTTGAGATGGTGCTGATCGTGTATTCATTGCCGTTAACGGCGATCGTGCTCGTGAGGTCAAGATCTTCCGCCTGCTTCTCCGGCACATAGGCCGTGAGCGTTCCGTCGTTTACGATTGCGTTCACCTTGATTTTGGATTCAATCGTGCCGGTCATTCCCCAGATCACGACGCCGATCAGAAAGATGATTACCGCAATGAGCAGTAAAAAAACACTTGGGTTTGTGACCCGGATATAGTCGTTCAGCTGTTCCGGGCTGGAGAACTGTTCTAGGCTTTTCTCACGGAAAAGAGGTTTGTTTTCGCTCATAAATCCTCCCTGGTAATATGGTTTTCCTCCGCAATGGTCCGGCATTTGGCCAGAAGCCTGCGATACCGTTCGGAAACGGCTTTCGGAGAAATATTCAGAATCGCTCCGATCTCTTCGTTGGACAGTTCCTGACGGTATCGGAGTGCAAGAAATTCACGGTCGCTGTCCGGCAGGTGGGAAAGAATGCGGAACAGCTGCTGGTTGATGGAGTCAGACAGAAGATCATATTCATCTTCCACGCCGGGTTCGACAATATCATCGATATCCGCATGGGCCTGGTTTGCTTTCAGACGGTAAAAGTCCGTGATGGTATTGCGGGCAATATTGCACAGCCAGGTGCGGATGCTGGAAAGACTGCTGTTATACTCATCGTAATGGGTCATTGCCTTGGTAAATACGGAACTGACAACGTCTTCTGTATTCTCGCGGTGCAGAAGGCGCATGTACACATAGTTATAGATGTAGCTGTATTGTTCCAGATATACCTGTTCAAATGAGGGTCTGGTTTCCTTCGTACTCATAAGCGGGACTCCATCAAAGTAAATTTATAAAATTATTATAACGAAAATCGCCGCATTAAACATAAGATTCAGAAACTTTACAAATGTCGTATAGTGGATAACAGGATTGTGAAACGTATATAGTTGTGACAAAGGAAGCCGGAAATGATGAAAGACATAGAAAAACTGATTGAAGAAGCGGATTTTTCAAAGGAGACAGCGCAGAAAAATCAGCTGTATTATGAACTGTTCCGAAAACCGGTACCGATTACCGAACCCGGAGGCGAAAGGCTGTCAGAAGCCGACCTGAGTTTTGTGAACGGGGGCGTAAGCCGGGCAATGCCGGAGGAACCGAAAACGGAGAGTGAACACCCGGAGACGGGGGACGTCACAATGCCGGCGGGAAAACGACACTGAACAGCCGGCCGGCCGTAATGGAAGAAGCTTCAATGGGAAGCTTTTTTCTTTCGGTAAAACAGCAGGGCAGCGGCTGCCGATATCAGGGACACCGCAACAGAGCACTTGCGCAGGGGTGTGCCGGCATAACGCACCGTTACGGTGCCGGGTTCGGATACCCGGATTGCCACGAGGGCATCCTCGGAGCGCTCCGCAGGAAGCACGCGGCTGCCGATCCGGTATTCATATCCTTTGTAATAGGTGAGCGGAAGTATAAGCAGCCCATCCGGCGGAACTTCTGTTACCTGAACAGTCAATTCGGTGCCGTCCTTTGTATAATCGGCTTCTGCGGGCTGTCCGTCGGATGTGCGCACAGCAGGGGTCAGGGTGCGGAAATCCGGCGCATCGATCGGAAGGTAGTCGCCGCCCGCAAGTTCGACACGCATATAGGAGGCGGAATAATACGGATCGATCAGGGCTCCGGAGGTAATATCTTCATACGCAGTATCGGAAGTGATGCCAAACGGCCGGGAAAAGGCCGGGGTGAGATGCACCAGTCCTTCCGCAGGGATGAGCAGGCAAAGACACAGCGTGATCCATGTGTGGCGGCGGAAACACTTGGCAAGCAGGGCCGCAGAAGGGACCGTGAGCAGAACCAGTGCCGGTGTCATGAGGCGCCACGGAAACTGAATCACGCGCAGGGCTTTCATCGAAGCCCATGGGAAAATGTCCAGCGGAAGGAGAAAGAAGACCATTCCGATCAGCCATGTGACACCGACAAAGCGGCTGAATGGCTGCTTTTTGTTTTTCAGAAAACAGAACGGAAACAGCAGGGCGCAGGCGGTGATCGGAAGACCGATATTCACAAGCATCTGCTGATCTGCCGCAAGCGTATTCTCCCCGAAGCCAAAGACCGTTTTGTTGGCGAAATACTTCCAGACCGGCATGGCATAGCGTTCCAGCTGGGAAGAAGAAGCGTAATAGTGCAGAATGAACTGCTGGCTTCCCAGCTGTTCCAGCATCGGAAGCGTAAACCAGGCAGTGCAGAGAAAAGCCAGTACCACGGCTGTGATTCCATCCGCCGCAATGCGCCGGTTTATCCGTCCTGCATAGAACAGAACTGCCGCAATGATGATGACAACGCCGAATACAAATGTCAGATTGTGCGAAAAGATCAGACCGCATAAGCCGCCGAACAGCAGCCGGCTGCCGGAGGAATTCTGCTTTTCCAGAAGTTCATGGAGCGCACTGACAATTACCGCAAGAAAGCCGATCGCCATCATCTCCCCAAGCGCTCCGCGCACATAGACATCGGTAATGCGGTAATTGGAAAAAACAAACGCTGCCGTAACCGCCGTAACCGCATACGCATCGTCCGTCACTCTTGTCAGCAGGCGGATCACCGCATATGCACTGAATACCGTTGCGCAGAAGACAACCAGTTTGTAAGTCCAGGCAAGCGGCATTCCGGCAAGATACAGCAGGCTGAACGGAAGCAGGAGAAGGTCGCAGTAGAACAGCGGACTGGCATAGCCGAAGCCGTTATTCTTATACGGATACAGTGCCGGAAGAAGATCTCCCCGCTGCACGGCATCCGCAAGCCCCTGAATGCGGGAGAGATGAAAAAAGGTATCATGCTCAACCGCAAGAAACCCGGATGAAAAATAGGGCAGGCAGAAAACAGCGGCGAGCACCGCCGCAAGCAGGAAACAATACCGTCTGCGGTTCAGCCGAAATACCATGTCGGAATGATCTCCAGAAGATGCACATATTCGAGGGTCGTACCGAATCCGGTGAGCACCGGAAGGTAGATCAGGAATACCAGAAACGAGAGCGCTGTGAACAGCACCGGAAGATACCGGAGCCACCTCCGGCTGCGGACAAGCCGGTAAAACGCCCATGCGGTCGAAGCGATCATGAAGAAACTGGTCGGATAAAAATGATAGGCGAAGACACACCGGTCTACCGCAAACCACGGGGCCAGGGCACTGAGATACCCGACCGAGATGACAAACGGTGCCGGCTCCCGGGTTTTAACCGTATCGGCGAACGTAAAGAGAATGGTGATCAGGCCGGCTGCGGAAAGCAGGGGATTGGTAAAGCATGCGATCGTATGATATGCGCCGGAAAGATCTGTTTTGGAATAATACCAGATCGGGCGCTGGTCAAGCACCCATTGGTTCCAGGTGCTCTCATACGGATGGGTCGCATTCAGATTGATATGGTAGGTATACATATACCGGATCTGGTCCGTTACGGCGCGGAACGACCAGCCGTCACGCGATATGCGGCAGGGGAGATAGGCAAGGAAATATATCACCAGCGGAATGCCGATGAAAAACAGCACGGACCAGAGAATGGTTTTCCAGACGTCGTTCGGAAACTGCTTCGCCCGTGCCAGGATCTGCTGTTCGGTTTCGGTCAGCGTTTCGTTTTCGGGCAGTGAAACGGCACAGAGCTTCCGATATTCCTGATACCGGCGGATCATTGACGCGGCGTAGATCACCGCAAGGCCGGCCGCACTGAAGCAGGCGGTCCATTTTACCGCGATTCCGAGTCCCGTAACGATGCCGCAGAACAGAAGCTCTTTCAGGGATGCGGAAAGCGGGCGGTCAAAGAACGATGTGCGGCACCAGCGGACCATAAATACAAACATTGCGAGGATAAAGAACACGCTCATCGGTTCGAGGGTCGCGATCCGCGAGGTTGTGATATGCATGAAGTCCGTTCCAAGCAGAGCAGCCCCGATCAGCGCAGGTTCTGCCCGGCCGGTAAGCAGGCGGATCAGATACCAGAACAGCGGAATCAGAAGCGTTCCGATCAGTGCACCGGGAAGCCGCCAGGCAAACGGGTTCATGCCGAAGAGCCGGATGGAAAGCGCGATAAGCTCCGTGCCGAGCAGCGGATGGACCGTGGCGTACATATACTGTCCTTCTGCGATTTCCCATGCATTGCGCGGATGATATACCTCGTCAAAATAACTCTCATCAAAGCAGGTGTTGTCTGCGGTGACGATATCCTGCTCATCAATCATAAGGGCAGCCGGATACCGGCTGTTTTCTGCTTCATCGGAGTATATCCGTACCGGCAGGATCTTCCGGCCGGCGTTATTGACAAAGGCAATCTCGGTCAGGGTATCCGTGTCGGTTGTGCTGGTCAGCCGCACATAGCGGTGATTCCAGTATCCCCAGGTATCGATATACTGACAGAATCTGGTTTCGTTCAGCACTGCAGCGGTCTCCCAGGTTTCAAGATCGTTTGACACTTCGATGACAAATTCGGTAAGACCGAACTGATATCCGTCCGTGCGGGCGTTGTTGTCACCTTCTCCGGTCAGGATCATGATCCGGTCAAATACGGTGTCTTCATACAGTTCCAGGATGACCGACTGGGGTGCAGATATCGGCTGCCAGGTCGTATGCGGCAGAACCGGACTTCCAAGCCGGTGAAAACTGATCACCGCGTACATCAGTGTGACTGCCAGAAGCAGAATGCGCTCCTTTGCGGTTACCCGAACCGGCTCTGGGGTGCGGCGAAAGAACGGAAGGTGAGGAAGCGGCTCCTGCGTTGAAGGAGCGGCCGGCTTGTCATGAAAAAAATGTCCGAGAACACCGCAGAATAAAAGCACCGCAGCGCACTTGAACAAAACAGGAAGCAGCTCGATGTCAGAAGCCGGAAACAGGTTCGGATGTGCAGACCAGATAAGCATCCC
>CAJOLG010000019.1 GCA_905235315.1 uncultured Solobacterium sp.
ATAAAAAGAATCTGGATCTTGTGGTGGCGGCGTTCACTTCCGTCGCCGATGAAGGCTCTGTCTTTTACCAGGCAGGCGATAAAAAAGCCCGGGCAGAAGAAGCCTTCCCGGACACTTCGGAAGCCGGACATGATCTGCAGAAAGGGATCTTCTCCCGCAAGAGCCAGATCCTTCCCGCATTGACTGCCGCAATTCAGCGATAACTCAGAACGGCCATTCCTCATCCTCACGGTAAACGGGAATGCCGTTTTTTAACAGGAGGGCAGTGGTGACACCGTTGCCCTTCTTTTTTCCGCCGGTAAAGGTGCCGTCATAAATGATGCCTTTCCCGCAGGAGGGACTGTTGGCTTTGAAAACCGCATACTCCGCATGCGTCAGTTTTGCGAGGTACAGGGCGTTTTCTGCGCCTTTGCGGAACTGTGCAGTGACATTGTTTCCGGTGCAGGAGAATACACTTCTGCCAACCTTCTCACTCGGATCGCGCGGGGTCGGAAGACCTCCCATCTGTTCCGGGCATACCGGAATCAATGTATGATTCTCCGCAAGCGCAAGCACTCTTTCGCATGCACAGCCATCCCCCTTGTACCGGCATTTACAGCCGAGCAGACAGCTGCTTACCAGAATTGTTGCCATAAGCGTCCAATCTCCTTTTCTGTTCTACCAGTATGATACCGAAAGAAGCCGGCTGCGGGCAAAAGAAATCGAAGAATGTAGCGAACCTGAGCCTGCAGGATTACAATTGGAACAGAGAAAAGAGGATTAAACCTATGGAAGACTTCCTGAAGAATGTTACGGTATTCGATCATCCGCTGATCGCCCACAAGACAACCCATATGTGTGATGTGAACACGGGATCGAAGGAGTACAGCGAGCTGGTCAGTGAACTGGCAACCCTGATGGGCTATGAAGCCCTGAAGGATCTCCCTCTGAAACAGGTTCATATTCAGGCCCCGCTGGCAGATTTTGATTCGCCGGTGCTTGCGGAGGACTTTACGATCGTCCCGATTCTGCGGGCCGGCCTCGGCATGGTGGACGGACTGCGGATGCTGTGCCCGACTGCCAAAGTCGGACATGTCGGTCTGTACCGGGATGAAGAGACCCTGGAGCCCAAGACGTACTATTTCAAACTTCCGGTTGATGTGACGGAAGGCCAGGTCATTATCGTGGATCCGGCGCTTGCGACCGGAGGAAGCGCAGATGCGGCGATCCAGTTCATCAAGGATGCCGGCTGTAAGAATATCAAGTTCATGTGCATTTTCGCTTCCGAGATCGGCGTAAAGCTGCTTGCGGAAAAGCATCCGGATGTTCATATCTACTGCGCCCGCTATATTCCGGGAGAACTGGATGAGCACGGGTATATTCCGACGGCGGCAGGCGATGCCGGTGACCGGATCAACGGCACCTACAGCCTGAAGCCGAAAAAATAAACCATGGCAGAACCGATGGAGCTGACACTTGCGGTCTGCGGCCTCGTGCGCAGTGCAAGTGAGATCATGAAACACCGCCCGGAACATGTCACACAGAAGGGCAACGCCTCCGACTATGTGACAGAGGCGGATGTCCGTGTGCAGGAAGTGCTCAGTGAAGGGCTGCGGAAGCTTCTGCCGGGAAGTGAAGTGTGCGGCGAAGAAGGAAGTGACCATACCGTACACGCCCGGGATGTGTGGATTGTAGATCCGATTGACGGAACGTCCAACTTTATCCGGGATCTCGGCGCCTCGGTGGTTTCTGTCGGGCTCAAACGAAACGGAGAACTGTTCTCAGGCGTGATTTACAACCCGTACCGGGATGAGATGTTCTATGCGGAGAAGGGCTGCGGAACCTGGCTGAACGGAAAACAGATACGGGTTTCGGACAATGACTTTGCGCACAGTCATTTCTGCACGGCGATGAGTGTATATGACAAGTCGCATGCGGATGCCTGTTTTCACATTCTCAGAGAAGTGTATTACCACTGCGATGACATGCGCCGGTTCGGGGCGGCAGCTTTCGAACTTGCCCAGCTTGCGGCAGGACGGGTGGAACTCTACTTTGAGATGCGTCTTTGTCCGTGGGACTGCGCAGCAGCTGCGCTCCTGATTGAGGAAGCCGGCGGATACTGGGAGTGCCTGTATCAAAACGGCATGCCCACCGACCGCAGATTCGCATTTCTTGCGGCGAATACCAAAGAAAACTTTGACCGGCTGCGGGAAATCATAAGCCGGGAAATCCCGGAAATTCCGTACGACGCTTCTTTATAAAACAGAAAGCGAAGCCGGATGAAAAACAGACAAAAAGAAAAATCGGATTTCGGTCCGATTTTTCTGTTTTATCCGATGCATTTTATATTCGGCAGCTGGGCATGCACGGTATCCCGGATATAGATCTTCATCCGGTCAGGCACATCGGAGGGGATCTTCAGATAGTCTGCGGTATGTGCATAGAATGCGGCCATCGCCATTGAGCCGAAGGACTCATCCAGCACGGAAGGGTCTTCCTTCAGATAGGCGATATCTGCTTCGAGCATCTGCTTTAACGAGGCGGGGATCTCATCAAATGCCTGGTCCGGTTCATCCAGTTTCAGCCGGGCTATCAGGGATGCGGCTTCCGGCTGTACGGAAGACAGGGTATGAATATACCGCTTCAGCTCCGCATTGGCACGGTGAAGTGCTTCTCCCGTTTCATCCAGAAACAGAAATCCGCCCTGAATGTACTCCCATGATTCCGCAAGTTTCAGTTCTACGAGATTGTTGTTCATAACGAGGTTATCTCCATTCTGTGTTCTGCTGTGTACTCCAGGCAGGCTGATCTTAGAAAAGAGCAAGGTGTCGAAGAAGCTCCGGCACATGTCCGTTAAATCATAACAAAAACAGGTAAATCAGAAAACAGCTGCACAAAAGTTGCACATTTTGCCTGTCATAGCCTGAACAGCATTAATGGAAGAATAAAGAAAAACCGCACGGTTATGCGGTTTCTGCTGAGTCGGGATGACAGGATTTGAACCTGCGACCACTTCGTCCCTAACGAAGTGCGCTACCAAACTGCGCTACATCCCGGTTATCTGTATCTGATCAGGCACCCCCAGCAGGAATCGAACCTGCAACTAACCCTTAGGAGGGGTTTGTAATATCCGTTTTACTATGGGGGCAGAGCCTTATTATTATACACACAAAACCCGGTTTTGGAATGGAGAATTCATTTTCTTTTGAAGGCACAGAGAATCGTTCTCATGGATTAATATTTCGCCAATCTTTCACAAAACAGGCATGATTCATACACAGATTTTGGATAAGATAAAAGTGTCAATTGAAGTTTGACATTTCTTTCCCCCTATTGAAGATAAGGAATCCGGGCGCGGATTCCTTTCTTTCTGTCCGGGATCCGGAAGACCGCAATTCTGCCTTTGACTGTGAAGCAGTTGAAATGAGTGCGGTTTTGTTGTATATATTAATGGCGGATTTTTAAATAAAAATCTCGTAGGTCTGCGCCGATAGCTCAACTGGATAGAGTATTTGACTACGAATCAAAAGGTTGCGGGTTCGATTCCTGCTCGGCGCGCCATAAGAGGACATGAAAGCCCGCAAAGGGCTTTTTTCATGAAAAGGGGATGAGGTACGGGCCATGAGTGATTATGAACATCTGATCTATGAAGCGGTAAATGAAGCAGTCAGGAAGGTATATGACATTGACGCTTCCGATGTAATTGTTGTTGAAACACCGCGCGACCCGAAGATGGGGGATTACAGCACAAGTGTCGCAATGCGTCTTGCGAAGCAGCTTCACAAACGGCCGACGGAGATCGCGGAGCCGATCGCTGCCGAACTGCGGGAAACGTTTCCGCAGGCAAAGTCGGTAGAAGTCGCAAATCCGGGGTTCATTAATTTCCGTATCTCGGAGGATTCGCTTACGCAGGTAATCAACCGTATCCTGGAAGAAGGCGATGCCTACGGCCAAAATGATTCCGGAAAGGGAAAGAAAGTGCTGGTGGAATGGGTCAGCGCAAATCCGACCGGAGACCTGCACTGCGGACATGCCCGCAACGCCGCATGGGGTGACAGTATCTGCCGGCTCATGGAGGCAAGCGGATATGACGTGCTGCGGGAATATTACATCAATGACGCAGGCAACCAGGTCAACATGCTGGGAGAGTCGCTGATTTCCCGTTATTTCGAAGTATTCGGAAAAAAATACCCGCTGCCGGATGACGGCTATCATGCGGAGGATGTAAAGCAGATTGCCAAAGACATCGCAGAGAAAGACGGAGACAAATGGCTGAACGCAAATGCGGAAGAGCGGCTTGCGTATTTCAAGGCAGAAGGAGTAAAGCGCGAGCTGGCCAAGATCGAACGCGATCTCGAAATGTACGGCGTGCGGATGGAATCCTGGATGCATGAAACCTTCTTTTATGAAAACGATGCGAAGCGGATCAGGGACTGCCTCGAAAAAATGAAGGAAATGGGCCTGACCTATGAACAGGACGGCGCACTCTGGTTCCGCAGCAGTGAGTATGGGGATGACAAGGACCGTGTGCTCCGCAAGAGCGACGGAAGCCTCTCCTATCTCACACCGGATATCGCCAACCATGTATATAAAGTGGAGCGCGGATATCCGAAGCTGATCGATCTCTGGGGGGCAGACCACCACAGCTATGTGGTCCGGATGAACGCAGCGCTGCGTGCGCTGGGGTATCCCGAAGGCACGCTGGATGTGGATCTGATTCAGATGGTGCGTATGGTCGAAAACGGCGAAGAGGTCAAGATGTCCAAGCGTACCGGCAATGCGATCACGATCCGCGAACTCTGCGAGGATGTCGGCGTGGATGCCGCAAGATGGTTCTTTGTCTCCAAGGATGTCGCATCCCATATGGATTTCGATATGGATCTTGCCCGCAAGAAGGACAACAACAACCCGGTTTATTACTGCCAGTATGCCTACAGCCGCATGCACTCCATTCTGGAGAAGGCGCAGGCATTTGAGCAGAAGGACAGCTATGACCGTCTCACGGATGAAAAGGAACTGCTCATCCTGAAGATGCTGGGAGACTTCCCCAACCATGTCGCAGAAGCGGCCGCTTCCAGAAAGCCGAACCGGATCACGGACTATATCCTGTCCCTGGTCAAGATCTACCACAGTTACTACAACAGCTGCCGGGTCATCAATGCGGATGATCCCGATCTTACCAATCAGCGTCTCGGCCTGGTCAAAGCTACCGGCATTACGCTGAAAAATGCCCTGGCACTGCTCGGCGTTTCGGCTCCCGAAACCATGTGACAGAACGTATTCCCATAACAGACACCGGTTCTGTAAAGCCGGTGTTTTTTTGATGGAGGCAGAACCGCAGCTGCGGGAGTTTTTTTCAGATAAATCACATTGTTTTCCCACAGTATTGCGCTACAATGTAACAGTTCCTGTTTTTAATATATAAAAACAGGCAGTCCATGCCCGCAGGTTGTGCAGGCATGCAGGACGGAGTATCACATGCTTCAGATCAAGGATATATCGAAACAGTACAAGACCGGCCATCTGGTCCAGAAAGCGCTGGATCACGTCAGTCTGAATCTTCGGGATAATGAATTCGTTGCCATTCTCGGACCGAGCGGTTCGGGAAAGACAACGCTTTTGAATATTATCGGCGGTCTTGACCGCTATGATTCGGGGGATCTCATCATCAACGGCATCTCCACAAAGCACTATAAAGACCGGGACTGGGACTCCTATCGGAATCACACGATCGGCTTTGTCTTTCAGAGCTATAATCTCATCTCGCACCAGACGGTTCTGGCCAATGTAGAGCTCGCATTGACGATCTCCGGCATTCCCCGCCGGGAACGGCGGAAACGGGCCCAGGAAGCGCTGGAGAAAGTCGGTCTCGGCGATCAGGCTCACAAGAAGCCGAGTCAGATGTCCGGCGGCCAGATGCAGAGAGTGGCCATTGCCCGGGCGCTGGTCAATGACCCGGATATCCTGCTGGCGGATGAACCGACCGGTGCGCTGGATTCGGAAACCAGCGTGCAGGTCATGGATCTGCTCAAGGAAGTTGCCCGCGACCGGCTGGTTGTCATGGTTACCCATAACCCGGAGCTTGCGGAACAGTACGCAACCCGGATCGTCAATCTGAAGGACGGCGTGATCCGTTCCGACAGCGATCCGTATGAAGTGGAAGAAACCGAGGAGCCCGTGCACCGGAATATGGGCCGTTCCTCCATGTCGTTTCTTACCGCCCTGTCGTTAAGTTTCAACAATCTGTGCACCAAGCTTGCCCGTACCATACTGGTCGCCTTTGCGGGTTCGATCGGGATTATCGGCATCGCGCTGATTCTTTCGCTGTCCAACGGGGTAAACAAATACATCAAGGATACGGAAGAGGAGACCCTGCTCGGCTATCCGGTTCAGATTACGAGCACGAGTTTTGATCTTACGTCGATGATGACCCAGAACGTGGAACCGGATACCCGGAAGGAAGACGAAGTGAGCGATGATGTCACGGAGCGGGCATTCATCAACCGCATGCTGTCGCGGACAAAGGCCAATGATCTGGCTTCGCTCAAAACGTATCTCGAAACCGAAAGCAACATCTATGACTATGCCAGTGCTGTGGAGTATACCTATTCGGTAACCCCGCATATCTATCGTCTCGACGGGAATAAGTACCACCAGGTCAATCCGGACAATTCGTTTGCGGCGATGGGCTTCGGCGGAAACAGCACCAGCACGATGTTCTCCGCCGCAATGTCCACGGATAATTTCTATGCACTGCCGAAAGAAGAAAAACTGTATGTCGACAAGTATGACATCAAGGCAGGCAGGTGGCCGGAAAACAGCCGGGAACTGGTATTGGTTCTCTACCCCGACAGCAGTATCTCGGACTTCCTGCTGTATACGCTCGGAATCCGGGATTCCGCCGAACTGGATCAGATGATCAAGGATTTCATGAACGAAGTGCCGGTTCATGCCGACCCCTCCGCAGAGCACTATCCGTATGACCGCTTCCTTGGTATTTCCTTCAAGCTGGTAAACAGTGCGAAGTATTACAGATATGATCCGGAATTCGAAATCTGGGTCGACAAGAGCGATGATGAGGCATACATGCGAAACCTGGTGCGGGACGGCGAAGATCTCACGATCGTCGGGGTCGCGGTACAGAAAGAAGACACCGATGTATCTGTCCTGATGCCGGGCATCTACTATCCGTATGATATGGTCGCACACGTGACAGAGGTCGCGGCCCGCAGTGATATCACAAAAGAACAGCTCGCTTCCTCGACCGTAAACGTATTTACCGGCAGGGACTTCACGAACAGCCCGAGCTTGATTTCAGCAGTATGTTTGCGGTGAATACCGATCTTCTGGGCAATGCGTTCCAGTTTGATACTTCGAAGCTGCAGATCGATGAATCGATGTTCTCGGATCTCTCAACGATGGATTTCTCCTCGGCGTTCAGCCAGGATTCCTTCTCGATGGATATGTCCTCCATGCCGAATCTTGACTATGCGGATCTCTTAAAGGATATCGATGTCAAAGTCGATACCGCAGAAGCAGGCAAGCTTCTGAAAGAACTGATGGAAGGGTATCTTGCCTATTCCGCAAAGGATCCAAGCACTGATTACCGTTCCCTGCCGGATGCCTTCCGGGCATTTATGGAACTGGAATCCACCCGGGAACTTGTGCGGACCGAAGTGTTTGAGATCATTCAGAACAGCGGATATCTTGTGACAACGGAAGACCTCAATGCGGCCATGAATTCGGTCTTTGAAGCCTACATTGCCTGGGTCGCAGAACAGGAAGATCCGGAAAGCGCAGACCTTGCGGCCTTCCTGCAGACCCCGGAAGGGCAGGCAGCTGTCGCCGCTGCCGTTTCGGAAATCACCGCAAAGCAGAGTGAAGGGGAGATCCGCAATGAGGATCTCGAACATCTTGTCACCGTGATTGCGGAAGCGTATGAGAAGTATGCGTCAGAAACTCCGGGCGTACCGGATCCTGCCAAAGCAGGGGAGTCGTTCCGGAAGTATATGGACCAAAGCGGCTCGAAACTGCTCACAAACGGTCTCTCCAAAGCGGTCAACCTGGATGAGATCGAACAGCAGGTGACGAAGCTCATCGAAGAAAACAGCGCCGCATTCGGAGATGCGATCGGCGGTGCCATTACGGAAATGATGACGTCCGTCATGGGTACGATCACCTCTTCCATCACCGAGTCGATGCAGAAGAGCATGGAATCCTTTGCGGCCCAGATTCCTTCTGCCATTTCCTTTGATACCTCGGTCTTTGCGCGGGCCTTCACCATGACCGTGGATCCGGAAGACATGGAAGACCTGATGATGTCGCTCATGAGCTCTGCCCAGTATACCTATGACGGAAACCTCCGCAGGTTCGGCTATGCCGATCTGAACAAACCGATGACGATCTCCATCTATCCCCGTGATTTTGACAGTAAGACAGAAGTGATCAATCTTCTGGATTCCTACAATGACCGGATGAAGGAAATCGATGAGGACAAGGTAATTACCTATACGGATTTTGTCGGTGTCCTGATGTCTTCGGTCACCACGATCGTGGATACGGTATCGTATGTCCTGATTGCCTTTGTGGCGATCTCCCTGGTGGTATCCTCGATCATGATCGGGGTCATCACCTATATCAGTGTGCTGGAGCGCCGCAAGGAGATCGGAATCCTGCGGGCAATCGGAGCGTCCAAGCGGAACATTTCCGAAGTGTTCAATGCGGAAACCTTTATTATCGGCCTTCTGGCCGGTCTCATCGGGATCGGAATCACCCGTCTGCTTCTGATTCCGGGCAACTATCTGATTCATACGATTGCGGACAATTCGTCCGTCAATGCCTATCTTCCGGTGCAGTCCGGCGCCATCCTGATTGCGCTCAGTGTGGTGCTTACCCTGATCGGCGGAATCATTCCTTCCGGCAAAGCGGCCCGAAGCGATCCGGTCGCCGCATTGCGGACCGAATAACAGCAATACAGGAGAGGTGCGGAGCCTCTCCTTTTTTGTGCGTGAAAGGAAGGCGCTGCAGAAAAAAAACACCGGTTTTTCCACCGGTGCGAAGCGGTATTGATCAGGGCCGGCTCATCCACTGCTCCGCTGCGGCCGTTGTCTTCCGCAGGACGGAGATGACCTCTGCCGGATAGGAGCCGACCGCGGTTTCGTTGGTGACCATGACTGCGGAGGCGCCGTCCGTTACGGCATTGAAGATATCGGAAACCTCTGCCCGGGTCGGAACCGGGTGCTCGATCATACTGGTGAGCATCTGGGTCACGACCAGAAAGGGAATGTTCTTTGCCTTACAGCGGGCTGCGATATCTTTCTGCACGCCGGGGAGTTCGCAAAGCGGCACATCGTTGCCGAGATCGCCTCTTGCGATCACGATCATATCCGAAACATCGATGATCTCATCGAGATGGGAAAGTCCTTCCCGGTTTTCAATTTTGGCAAAGATGCGGATGTGATCCGCACCGTATTCCTGCAGGGCAGCCCGCACGGTCTGAATATCTTCTGCACCCCGCACAAACGGCTGCATCACCGCACTGACGCCGTACTGCCGTGCCTCTGATAAATTCTTCCGGTCGGTTTCGGTAAGCGCCGGCATCGGTACGGTTTTATTGACGATCTTGATACTCTTGCGGGAAAGCAGGGTTCCCCCGCGCAGCACGGTAAGAACACCGTCAGAATACGCCAGTGAGAGCCTTCCGTCATCCAGCAGGATCTCATCCCCGTCTTCCAGCGCCTGACACACTTCAATGGGAAACGGAAAACCGGCAAGCGGAAGCACCGCTCCGTTTTCCAGCACAAGGGGTTCCTCGATCTGCCGGATCCGCAGCTCCGGCCCCTGCAGATCGATCAGCAGTTCCGGCTTAACGCCTGCGGCCGCAGCGGCTTCCTGAAAGCAGCCGATCAGCTCTTTACTGTCGGAGAGTCCGGTATGGGAAAGATTCAGCCGCATGCCGCTCATGCCGTTTTCAAACATGGTCTGCAGGGTTTCCCTGTCCCTGCAGGATGGTCCGAGTGTTCCGAAGAGTTCAATCATGAGTCCATCATAGCAGAAGAAAAGGAATCCGCACTGCGAATTCCTTTTCGGGACTGGTTATCAGCTGAAGTAGACGTAGGGGTCTTCCGGTGCAGTTCCTTTCCGGATCCGGGAGGCATAGAGAACCACGGTTTTTCCGCCGTTTTCCATATCCACGGTGCGCAGGGTGCCTTCGACTTCGACCCAGTTTCCGATTTCCATCTCTTCGATCTTTACGCCGGTCACGGTGACGCCGCACAGGCTGGTATCTGCTGCACAGCAGACCATCGCCTGCCGGCCGAGAATGAAGGAGCGGGTGTAGTTGGGAATCTTCTGGGCGTAGAATCCCCGCATGATGACCTTCTTTTCGTTGTACTTCTCCGGATCTTCCATACAGTCCATATACCAGAGACCGTAGTCATCATCCTTGATGTCGATGACCTCTGCATCGAGGTCAAACGGAAGCGTTCCGCTCTTCAGGGTTACCTGTGCGCCATGCTCTCCTTCATAGAAGATCTGGGCCCGGCGGTTGATCGCCTTGATATTCCCCCTCAGCATCTGCCCGTTGGTATCGGGGGTGCAGCGGTTGACGATGACGACATCGCTGTAGCGCAGCTGTTCAAACATGATGCCGCGCATGTTGTTTATAAACGACTCAAAGGTGGTCGCATCGACCGTGGTGAGAACCTCAACCAGCGGCCAGAATGCCGGCATGCCCGACAGGATTGTCTCACTGACCGGCTCACTGCCGTTGTATTCAATAAACACCTGGGAAGGATGATAGACCGTATCCAGTTCCCTCATGCGCTCCGGGGTAAGATCTTCAACATTGTCGAAGTATTCGACAAACGCATTGTGTTTCTCGCGCCAGTCATCATCGTATTCGACTTCTCCCTCTTCAAAGCACAGGATCAGGGTGCGTTCCACCCCCTCCATGAAATTCTCATCATCGAGCGTTTCCTTGATCAGGGTCGTCTTTCCGCTGTCAAGGAAGCCGGTAAACAGATACGCAGGTGACGGCATCAGTGAACTCCGAACAGTTCTTTCATCAGCTCGATATCGACCTTCTCACCGATGACGGTGATGAGACCGGTATACGCAGGTTTGCCTTTCCGGATATCGATATCACCCGGCACATAGTCGAAGAACAGCCACCCGCCGTCATGGTCGGGAACGATTCCCTTGGCGCGGATGATATTCTCTCCGAGCCCGGACAGGGCAGTGCGGATCTCTTCTTCCGAGTATTTATTGATGGTCTCGATGCCGATGGAATCAAATACCTCATCCGCATCATGTTCGCCATGGTGGTGATGGTGATGATGTTCATGTTCGTCTTCCCCGACATGAATGCGGTTGCCTTCCGAGAGGCCTTCATTTACATCGTCATGATCATGGTGGTGATGGTGCTCATGTTCTTCTTCCTCTTCATCATGGTCATGGTGATGATGATGTTCGTGTTCTTCTTCCTCTTCATCATGGTCATGGTGATGATGGTGTTCGTGCTCTTCTTCCTCTTCATCGTCTTCGCCGAGACCTTCCGGGAAGCCGTTCGAGCTGCCGGTCATCGCGTCAAAGATCGCCTGTCCGCTGAGCTTATCCCAGGGTGTGGTGATGATGCGGGCATCCGGGTTGAGTTCCCGGATGATCTCCACATCGTCGGCGAGCTTTTCCGCGGTGATCTCCTGGGTACGGGAGAGAATCACGCACGCGGCTGTGGCGATCTGATCATCGAAGAACTCCTTGAAGTTCTTGTGATAGATCTTTGCCCGGCTGCCGTCCACAACGGTGGAGTAGCTGGAAAGCTCCAGACCCTCGACGGTTCTTACTGCCCGCAGGATATCGGAGAGTTTGCCGACGCCGGAGGGTTCAATGATGATCCGTTCCGGTGCGTAGCAGAGAACGATCTGCCGCAGGCTTTCTTCAAAGTTGCCTTTCAGGGTGCAGCAGATACACCCGCTGTTGATTTCCCGGATCTCGATGCCCGATTCCTCCAGGAAACCGCTGTCGATGCCGATCTCACCGAATTCATTCTCCACGAGGACAACGTTATGTCCCTGGAATACTTCTTTGATCAGCTTCGCAATCAGTGTGGTTTTTCCTGCGCCGAGGAAACCGGATATTACATCAACTTTTGTCATATCATTTGCCTTCTTTCTTACTTACGCATTTTATATTATAGACACCCTGTCAAGGATTGAAAGCCTCTGCCTGAAGAATGAAAAAGCACTGTCTTCTTCCGGCAGTGCTCAGAGATAAATGTAGCCGAGGCAGGTCTGCCCGGTATAGGGAAGGCCGCTGGCAGGTACCCAGCGCTCATAATAATGGCCCAGGTAATTGCCTTCCTTGATATAGACCTGGTCTCCGTTAACTGCGGTTACGAAGGCGACATGCCAGGAATAAACCGCAATGGAGTACACTTTCGGGGTGCTTCCGGTCGCATAGCCGGACCGCGCTGCGTCATTCAGCCAGTTTCCGGCCATTCCCCAGCCGGGAAGCGAAATGCCGAGCGTGTCATGAACGAGCTGCCAGGTTCCCCAGGTACAGTTGGCCCAGCCGCCGTAATAGGGGTTCCCGCTGGTATTGCCGGTTTCCGGCGCATCCGAGCTCCCTGAACTGCTTCCGGAGGATGGGGTGGATGCCGGCTTTGGGGTGGCGCTTCCTGCACTGCCGGAACCGCTGTCCTCCGAAGAACCGCTGCCGGAATCGCTGTCTTTTCGGTTTCCGATGGATTCCTGGATACTTCCGATCGCATTCTCATTTGCGGCAATCGCATTCTGGGCATTTGCCTTTTCACTGTCTGCGGAAGCCAGGGCGTCATTGTAGCTCTGCTGCAGGATCTGAAGCTCATAGCGGGAGGAGAGCAGGGCAGCCTGCTGGGAATCCAGCATCTGCCGGCCGGTTTCCAGTTCCGCCTCCATGGTCTGTATTTCCTGCTGATCATTCAGCAGCTGTTCTTTCATTTCCCCGAGTTCAATGACATTGTCATTCAGCTCTTCCAGCGAATGGCTGTCATGCGCATAGATGTCATTGATTCCGTTTGCGAGACGGATGAAATCATCGAAGGAAGCAGCCCCCATCAGGATATCCAGAAACGGATACAGCCGCATTGTCTTCTGCTGTTCCGCTATCCGGTCTGCCACCTTGTCTTTCAGGGTATCGATCTCTTCCTGTTTCTTTACGATGGCCGCCTGGTTGGTATCGATCTTGTTCTGGATATCGGCGATCTGTTCTTCCACGGCGGTGATCTGATGGCTCAGGTCTTCAATCATACCGGTAATGCCGGCGATCTGGGCGTTATAGCCCTGGATCTCCTGGTCATAATCGGCGATTTTTGCGCTGATCTCTTCCCTGCGGGAATCGATATCCGCGATCTGGGACTGCAGTTCCGCATTCTTTTCCTGCATGTACTTTGTATAGGCCTGGCAGTTTTTCACATCCGCATCCGAGAGGGACTGCGTCTGCGTGCACAGATTGTTCCAATAGGAAGTATCCGAAAAATCCGGATCTTCGCCTTCCGCGTATACCGCAGGAAAAGACCCGTGGGAAAGAATCAGTGACAGCGCGCATGCGCAGGAAATCAGCCGTCGGAACTGTTTCATAAATCCATAAAATTATAAAACAGAAAACCGGGAAAAGACACCTTACAGAAGAAGGGCCGCTGAGCCCCCGGCCGGAATTGGTATAATGGGCGTAAGGAGAAGTACGCATGGACAGAAAATCGTCAGGCACACCGGAGGAACGGATGGAAGCACTGCTGGAAAAGCCGTGTTTTGTGATTGATCCGCTCCCGGAGCGGGTCAGCGCTGCACGTGCTGTTCCGTATGCGGCGATCGAGCCGCTTCTTCATACGGAAGAACTGTTCGGTAAATTTGCCGGTCTTCTTCTGAACCTGAATGCATATTACGATTTCATCGTTTTTCACAATGAATCCTGGCAAACATGCCCGTCACCGCAGGCGTATACCGCATGGGTCAAAGCCTCCCGTACGGCCAATGCGCACCTGGTGTTTCTGCTGGCAGAGACCGAATCCATGATCGTGCTCGACGGAGAGGATACCCATATGACCGTGTTTGACCCGGATCCTTCGCTTCTGGCCCGGATCCGTGCACTGGCCGGGGCAGAGGGGCTTTTTGTCTGGGAAGGGCAGTGACCTGCCGGCTGAGGCGCCTATGAGTGACACAGAGAACAGAATCTACGCCGCAATCGATCTGAAGTCGTTTTATGCGTCGGTGGAATGCAATGAACGGGGGCTGGATCCGCTTGGGGTCAACCTTGTGGTGGCGGATGAATCCCGCACCGACAAGACGATCTGCCTTGCGGTATCCCCGTCCCTGAAAGCGCTCGGCATCTCCGGCCGGCCCCGCCTGTATGAAGTGAAGCAGAAGGTAGCTGAGATCAATGCGGAACGCCGCCGGAAGGCACCCGGAAGAACGCTGGACGGCGCGAGTTTTTATGCCCGGGATCTGCAGGAAGACGCATCGCTTGCGGTGGATTTTATCACCGCAGTGCCGCGCATGGCGAAATACATGGAATACAGCCGGCGGATCTATGCGATCTACCTGCGCTATATCGCCCCGGAGGATATCCACGTCTACTCGATTGACGAAGTGTTTATCGATCTTACGGATTACGGAAAACTCTACGGAAAGACAGCGCATGAGCTGACCGAGAGCCTGATCCGTGAAGTGCTGAAGGAGACCGGCATCACCGCAACGGCCGGCATCGGCACGAACATGTATCTTGCCAAAGCTGCGATGGACATCGTTGCCAAACATCTTCCCGCGGATGCCCACGGCGTGCGGATCGCCGAGCTCAATGAGGCTTCCTACCGCAGGATTCTCTGGGCCCATGAGCCGCTGACGGATTTCTGGCGGGTCGGACGCGGGATCGCCGCGAAGCTGAATGCGCGGGGAATGTATACGATGGGCGATATCGCCCGGCAGGCCCTCCGGGATGAAAGCGTGTTTTATCAGATGTTCGGCGTCAACGCGGAATATCTGATCGATCATGCGTTCGGCCTTGAGAGCACCACGATTGCGGATATCCGGCGCTATTCCCCGGAGAACCACAGTATCGGAAGCGGCCAGGTCCTGCCGGAAGGCTATTCCCACGCCAAGGGCCGGATGATCGTGCGGGAAATGGCCGAAGCGCTGGCCGATGACCTGCTGGAAAAGGGTGTGGTATCCGACTGCTTTGTGCTCTATGTCGGCTATGATATCGAAAACCTGCGGGATCCCGGACGGGCGGAGAATTACCGGGGAGAGACTGCGAAGGACTGGTACGGCCGCACGGTTCCCAAAGCCGCAGGCGGTACCGCCCGGCTCGATCACTGGACCAGCTCCGCAAAGGAGATCACCGACGCCCTGGTATCGGTCTATGAGAAAACGACCGATCCTGCACTTCTCGTGCGCCGCATCAATGTGTCGGCAGCCGGGGTGAGGCCCGAAGCGGAAGCCCCGAAAAAACAGGCGGTGCAGCTGAATCTCTTTCAGGATGCGGCGGCAGAGATCGAACACAGCGACCGGGAAGAAGCGGAACGCAAACGGGAGCGCAAAGCAAGGGAAGCGATGCTGGAAGTGCGGCGGCGCTTCGGCAAAAACGCGGTGCTCAAGGGGGCGGATCTCGAAGAAGGCGCAATGACAGCCGTACGAAACAAACAGATCGGAGGGCATAAGGCATGACGGAGAAAAAACCCGCAAACGCCTGGCATGACGTGCGGGGCGTAACGTATGAAGAACTGCGCGCCTCCGAAGCGCTGGTAATGGAGAAGTACGGCGATATCATTGACTGCCCGCGGCCCTTTGACCCGGCGCGGAAAAAAGCATCGCCGGAAACCCGGGCGGCCCAGTTTCTTCCGTTTGCGGCACTGACCGGATTCGATGATGAGATCGCGGAAGAAGGGCGATGGACCGAAGAGCGGATGGAACGTTCGGAGGGGCAGAACGAAGAACTTGACCGGAACCTGCGGGAAATCATGGACCTGCTTCCGGAGAATACGCCGGAAGTGAGCGCAGTCGTGTTTCAGGAAGACCCGCGGAAAGAAGGCGGCGCCTATGTGACAAAACACGGGTTTATTAAAAAAATCGATAAGGAACGGGGCGTTCTCCTCTTTACGGACAGGACAAGCGTGCCGCTCAGCGATCTGATGGATCTTTATCTGATCCGGCGCGAAACGGAGAAACACAATGGCGAATAAAAATAAGGTATGGCTTTCCAAATCAAGATACTGCAGCGGAATCACCTGTCCCAAAACACTCTGGATGGGGATTCACAAACCCGAGGAGTTTGACCGTTCGGTGCTCAATGAAGCGGTTCTGACCCAGGGCAATGAAGTGGGCGACCTTGCGATGGGCCTGTTCGGAGCGTATACCGAGGTTCCTTACGGAAACCTGTCGGAGATGATCAAAACCACGGAGAATCTCATGCGGGAGAAGACCCCGGTCATTGCGGAGGCCTCCTTTTCCTATGACGGCTGTTTCTGCAGTGTGGATATCCTGGTGCGCAAAACAGGTAAGGCGGTTGAACTGTATGAAGTGAAGAGCGCCACCTCGGTGAAGGAGATCAACTATCATGATGCGGCGTATCAGTACTGGGTGCTGAGCAGCCTTGGCTGGACGGTAAAAAAAGTGTGTCTGGTTCATCTCAACAGCAGCTATGTGCGTCACGGGGATTTGGATCTTCAGCAGCTGTTTGCGGTCGAAGACGTCACAAAGACCGTGAAAAAGCTGGCGCCGGAGATCGAAGACAACATCCGGTATATGCGCCGGATCGCCGCGCAGGAAGCAGAACCGGCCATACCGCTGGGGGAATACTGTTTCTCCCCGTATGACTGCGGGTATTACCCGTATTGTTCAAGCGGTCTGCCGCATCCGAACGTCTTTGATCTTGGCGGGATGCAGCTGAAGAAGAAGGTGGAGTATTACAATGCCGGGGTTGTTTCCTTTGAAGATCTGGCACAGGAGAACTCACTCGGCGAGGCATACCGCATACAGGTGGAACACATCCTGCATCCGCAGGAGGACTATATTGACCGCGATGCGATCCGCGGGTTTCTGGAAGACCTGGAATACCCGCTGTATTTTCTGGATTTTGAATCGTTTCAGCCGGCGGTGCCGGTCTATGAAGGAACCCGGCCTTACCAGCAGATCGTCTTTCAGTATTCGCTCCATATCCGGAAAAAGCCGGGCGGCCGTACCACACACAGGGAATATCTTGCGCTTCCGGGCGCAGATCCCAGGCGCAGTACCGCAGAGCACCTGGTTCGTGATATTCCGTCGTCGGGCGGAACGGTCATCGTATACAATCAGACATTTGAAAAGACCCGGCTGCGGGAAATGGCAGAGCTGTATCCCGATCTTGCGGACCGCCTCCTTGATATCGCGGACCGGATTGCGGATCTGATCGTCCCGTTCCGCAGACGGATGTATTACAGCGGCCCCATGATGGGCAGCTGCTCCATCAAGCGTGTGCTGCCGGCGCTGTATCCGGAGGACCCCTCCCTTGATTACCACAATCTGGAAGAGGTTCATAACGGGGCCGAGGCATCTGCGATGTTTACGAAGATGGCGGGAATGAACCGGACAGAGCTGAAGAAGAGCCGGGAGAACCTGCTGAAGTACTGCGGGCTGGATACGCTTGCGATGGTAAAACTGTATGACCGCCTGTGCGAGGTGAGCGAAGAGTAAAAACAGGCAGCGGATACGGCGCGTTTTCGACGGGACGGGCAGGGTGTCTGCGTTTTCGGGCTGAGCGAAGGGGATGGAATCCGCCAAAACAAACGGGCGTGTCTGGCTCACAGTTTGGGGCGGGAAAATCTTTTCATTTTTTGTGGCATTTAAAAATGTTCTGTGCTACACTAAGTAACGCTGAACAGGCATCGGGAATTAGCGCAGTTTGGTAGCGCGCTTCGTTCGGGACGAAGAGGTCATGGGTTCGAATCCCGTATTCCCGACGATCAAAAAGCCTTTGTGTAAAGGCTTTTTTCATTTCTCCATTTCCGGCCGCAGAGATTTGACGTTGTTAAGCAAACAGCCGGTAACAGCTCGCTGAAAATGAACCTCTTTTGGAGATCTGTCATTCTGCAGAAAAACCGGCGAATGGAACCATCATGCACGGAAATGATTCAGTGATATGATTTTTTCGACAGGTACCGCCGGCTTTGCCTGAGGGGCAGAATGCCGGAGCGTGACTGTATCAGGGAAAAAGGAGAAGTACCTCAAATGAAACTATTCAGAAAAGCCGTTTGTATTCTGTCAGCGATAACACTGGTGACAGGATGTGCATCCAACACATCGCAGCAGACACCTGCGGAAACCGAAGCGGCCGTACAGGAAGAACCTGCCGATACGCCTGTTACGTCAGGCGGCAATCCCTGGCTCGACACGGATTTGAAAGAGAATCTTGTCGATCTTGAAAAACCATCTGAAAAGGATGATTTCTATTGTGCAAATAACTACGAATGGCTGACAACGGTCGCGATTCCTGCGGGAAAGTCTAAGATCAGCGGAACTCAGGAAGTAAAGATCGGCACAGACAAACGGGCAGTTGATCTTCTGGAGAACAGCACTGAGACCGATCACAATACCGTACTGGTGCAGACGCTGTATAAGGCGATTCTTGACTGGGACAGCCGGAATGCACTTGGTACAGAACCGATCAGGGAAACAGCAGAAGTAATCAAACACATCGGTTCAATCGATGAACTGAGTGATTTCATCACCGATCCGGACGCATCATTCGGTGTTTCATCACTGATGCTGGCGGAGATCAGTGCTTCCATGAATGATGCGGACAAATACATCATTGTACTGGGAGAAGACAGTTTTCTTCTGGAGGATGCGGCAGAGTATACCGAGCGGACCGAATACGGTCAGCGGTGTTATGATTCGGTGCTGTATCTTCTGAAACAGATTCTGCCAGCGATCGGATATACAGAGGAAGATGCGCAGCCGATGCTGGAGGAGGCGATTGCCTTTGAGACAAAGCTCGCGGAGACCGCATATACTTCAGCTGACCAGATGCGCCCGGACTTTGCCGCAAAGATCAATAATGTGATGACGCCGGAAGAAGTAAAGAACCTTTCGCCGGTCTATCCGCTGTTTCGCCTTGCGGAAGGATATGGCTTTGGGGACGCAGGAGAATTCATGGTGATCAATCCGGAACAGGTGAAGCGGCTCAATGAAGTTTATACCGAGGAGAATCTTGAAGCCATCAAGTCGCTGTTAACAATCTCCTGCATCCGGAATATGTCAAAGATGCTGGATCAGGCTTCCTATGATGCCTGGGTTGAGGCAGGCAACATCAAATCCGGTTCTTCCGGAAAACAGTCGGATGAGACCGCTGCGTTTGATACGGTGCGAAACAGTCTGCATGAGCCGATGGATCAGGCATATCTTGCGATGTATGACTACTCTGAAACAAAAGCGCAGGTCATTGAACTGATTCATGAGATCATTGCCCAGTACCGCATCATGCTGGAAAACGAAGACTGGCTCACCGAAGAAACACGGAAGAAGGCAATTGAAAAGCTGGATCATATGCGGATCAATGCAGTATATCCGGATAAATGGAAAGATTACAGCGGACTTGATCTTGCCGGACGGAGTTATCCCGACAGTATGAAGGCAATCGACGCTTACAGACGGAAACTCGATGCGGCTGATGTTAACGGCACCGTAGATCATGATATCTGGGCCTTTGATATTCTTGAACCGAATGCCTACTACAATCCGCTTGATAACTCCATCAATATCATTCTCGGGCTTCTGGGGGAACCGCTGTATGAACAAGGGCAGTCAAGAGAAGTTCTGATGGGAACCATCGGTACAGTCATCGGACACGAGATCAGTCACGCGTTTGATCCTTCCGGTGCACAGTATGATAAAGACGGCAATTTCAATAACTGGTGGACGGAAGAAGATCGGACTGCGTTCCAGAAGCGGGCAGACCGGCTGATTGCGTATTATAACGGCATCACCATCTGGGAAGGGCTTAATGTCATCGGCGAAAATATCCAGGGTGAAGCAGTTGCGGATATGGGAGGTCTCAAAGTGATGCTTGCGATTGCGGCAGAAGATCCTTCCTTCGACTATGACCTGTTCTTTAGGACAGTTGCGTTATTGTTCCGAAAGATCAGCACGCAGCCGTATGAATATATGTGCGCAACACAGGATTCCCACCCGCTGCCCTATATACGCGCCAACGTGACACTGGCGCAGTTTGACGAATTTCAGAAGACCTATGGTATCACCGAAGGAGACGGTATGTATCTTGCGCCGGAAGATCGGGTGCTTGTCTGGTGACCCGCAGAACATGCCGGTCATTCCATGATTCACATCATCGAACGAAACAGATTCCTTCAGGGACGGACGCAAATCCGTCTCTCTTTTTTGCAATGCGCGGAACAGAACTCTTAAGCAACCGGCGGCTGTTTCCAATAAAAACAAACGGCTGTTTCAGGGAGTGTCCCCGGAACAGCCGTAATGTGTTTAACGGAATAAGAGATATTCACTTATTCAGGATCATCCCGTACTAACAGGATACTGCAGATGAATGCCGCAAGAGCCGATACCGCAAACGCCCAGAGATACTTTGCGATGCCGTCGTCATAGGTATTCGGGATCCATGCCCTCCGGATGACTGCTGTGGAGTGGAAAACACCATTATCATCGAGATACCCAGGCTGACATGCCTTCGCTGATTCATTCCATGCGTAGTTGGCAGGGTAGCCGGCCATCTGACAGGTGACGACATTGTCTTCCTTTTTTGCAGGAGCAGAATCAGAACCCTGTCCCTTATCCGACTTCTTTTCTGCAATATTGAAGACCGCTTCCGCAGCTCCGTCGGAGAACGAAACGTTCATGGTATGTTTTCCGGTACTGAGTGTATTGAGATACGCCGGTTCAAGATCAATCACAAGGCTTCCTTCAGAGCCTTGATAGGAGTCAGAACCAATCTGCCTGCCGTCAATCAGCACATTGCCGTCCCAGTATCGGAACGTTACTTCATCGTTAATCACACGTTTGAATGTGATTGTAAGTTTGACTCCGGAGCCTTTCTGCCATGTCTGGTTATCGCCGCTGTAAACGTAATAACTGATTGTCTGCGGGAACTCGACCCTCTTATAATCAGGCAGTTCCTGCCCGCCGGTATTGGCTTTAATTGCCTCAGCGCTCCCGGTACCTTCCGGATCAGGCCAGCCTAAGCCGTCTTCGGAATTCTTTACGGAACCGTAAATGGCCTGCCCGCCGCCGGAGGCAGTCACCGTACCGTTGGTGATTGTTACGGTATATCCGGCATAGATCCCGATAAGGTCTTTGCCGGATGCGGTCACACTGCTGTCGGAGATTTCTATAACAGCGCTGTTTTTCGAAGCATAGATTCCGACGGTGTCTCCTTCGGCTGTGACCGTACTGCCGTTACGGATCGTTACGTTATTGCCGACACTGATTCCGTCTGCCGCACCGACTGCGGTTACCGTGCCGCCGTCGATCGTTACATCCTTACTCGCAGCGATGCCATTTTCCTTAGCACCGGAAGCGGTCACGGTTGCGTGGTTAATCGTTACATTGCTGTTTGATCCATACGCGTAAATACCGTGGATAGTGCCTTCCGCAGTTACAGTTCCGCTGTTGATTGTTATCTGGTCTTCTGTGGTTGTGCCCCAGGCAGTAATACCGAACCCGTTTTTGCCTGCGTCAGATCCGGTGCCTTTCGCGTTCACAGTTCCGCTGTTGATCGTAATATTACCGCCATCGGCATATATGCCGTTTGTACCTTCGGCATTCAGTGTGCCTGCGCTTTCAGTCTGTCCGTAGACGGAGAACGTTCCTCCGCTGACGCTGACTGCGGCGCCGTCACTGTTCTTAACGTTCAGGGTTGCCCCGTCACAGAGAATCAGATGCACGTCGCCATTCGCTGTCACGCCGCCGTCAATCGTAACGTTGCCTTTAACAACATACCAGCCGGCTTCCCACGTTACAGGGCTGTTACTGCTTTCGACCGGTGTGTATTCATCGCAGGTTTTCTGTTCCAGTTTTTTATCTGCAGTATTCCAATCCATGTAGGATACAGGAGCGTCTTTCAGTGTCACCTCACAGGTGTCGGTAAAGCCGCCGTCCACCGTAGTCACCGTGATCGTATCACTTCCTGATGAAACACCCTTT
>CAJOLG010000020.1 GCA_905235315.1 uncultured Solobacterium sp.
ATTCCGCAGCACACTGCCGTCGCAAGCCCGATGATCAGGGAGTCAAGCGCTTTGCCGAAAATGAAGCTGTTCAGCATATGTGCCGTGAGCTGCGTAACCCGGAACAGCTCTTCCGCATGATCCTGAGACAGAAATGCGTATGCCACTTTCTTGAACTGGCCGTGCCACCGTTCCTGATCCAACAGAATATAAACCGCAATAATCATGCCGACAAAGAAGTTGAAGATCCCGCGGACGATCGTGACGGAATAGGACACAACCCTCGATACGACTGCCGTCGGTCCGCTGACCCATTCAACCAGGTTATTGCGTATATTCTCAGAGATCGTGATCAGAATTTCGTCTGCTTCCTTGTTCTGACCGATGCGCTGAAGAACATCTTCCATTTTGGCGATATATCCGTCCATGGATGCGGCGAGCGTTTCAACACTGCTGCTGAGCTGCGGAATCAGAACATAGAAGAACAGAACGATGATCAGAATCAGAACCACCAGCGAAAACGCAACCGATATCGTGCGTTTAAGCCGGGGTTTCATATTCGTGCCTGCCAGCCATTTGTCTTCACAGAGCCGGCGCAGCGGGATCAGGATAAACGCAATGCAGAACCCCCATACAAACGGGGCCATCGCAGACCATATCTTTCCGAAAAACGCGGCAATATAGTTCCAGTTCATGAACGCAAAACAAATCGTCGCAATCAGAAAACCGCTGACGGTCAGCGCAATGATAAGCTGTTTGGTATTCTGCGTTATCCGGTCTTTCATTTCTATATAAAATATATCACAGTCAGTGTTTTCGATTGACTTTTTGTCTTTTTTTGACAGAATAATACTGTCTTTTATCAAGAATGAGGCAAGAGAGTCAGCTCGTTGGCCTCATACCAGCCTGCAGACAGGTACGTCCGTAAGGTGGTACTGCTGACATCGATAAAGAAAGAGTGAACGGTAATTTACAGGCTCTTTCCCGCTTGTTGAAAAGACATCAGAAGAAAGGAGCTTTTTATTTATGGCAGCCATGTTATTCACATCCGAATCCGTAACCTCCGGCCATCCGGACAAAATCTGCGATCTGATCGCAGACTCCATCCTTGATGAAGCGCTGCGGCAGGATCCCGATGCCCATATGGCAGTTGAGGCATCCATCAAGGATGATCTCATCTTCATCTTCGGCGAAGCGGGCACTTCCGCAGTAATCGACTATGAAACCGTCGCAAAGAATGTTCTTAAAGAAATCGGCTATACCGAAGAGTATCACGTTATCACAAAGATCACCGGGCAGAGCCGGGAAATCAACAGCGCGGTCTCCGGAACTGAGATCGGTGCCGGCGATCAGGGCATCATGTTCGGCTATGCCTCCAACGAAACCGATTCCTTTATGCCGTTTGCGATCGACTGTGCCCACCGCCTCGCACGCAGGCTTGAGGAGGTTCGGCGCACTGATGAAAGACTGCGCCCGGACGGAAAAGTTCAGGTAACCGCGGAATATGAAAACGATATTCTGAAGCGGATCGATACGATTGTGGTCAGCACCCAGCACACAGAGGACATCACCCAGGAGGAGCTGCGCACCCTGATCAAAGAACAGGTTATCCGCCCAGTTGCGGACAGTTCTCTGATTGATGCCGAGACGAAGTATCTGATCAATCCCTCCGGCTCCTTTATTGTCGGCGGAAGCTTCGGCGACAGCGGCACCACGGGCCGCAAGATCGTTGTGGATTCCTACGGCGGGTATGCGCCCATCGGCGGCGGCTGTTTCTCCTCCAAGGACCCGACCAAAGTAGACCGCTCCGGCGCGTATTATGCGCGGTATGTCTGCCGCAATCTCATCGCCAACGGGCTTGCCAAGCGCGCCCAGCTTCAGCTCTCCTATGCGATCGGGGAACCGCGTCCGGTTTCGGTAAACATCAATACCTTCGGTACCGGTGTCATGAGTGATGATGCCCTGCTTGGTATCATCCGCAACAACTTTGATTTCTCGGTTTCCAGCATCATTGCCGAGCTGGATCTGAAGCGCCCGATTTATCGTTCCACAACCAATTACGGCCATTTCGGCAAACCCGGGCTTCCCTGGGAACAGTTCAAGGCAATAAAATTCTGACAAACTGCGTTTTGACCCTGCAGTTTCCGATATAATCTTTAACGGAGGCCCTATTATGACAGAACTCAAAGTAATGACGCTGAACATTCATAACAATATGCGTTCCTCCTCATTTGACCGCCGCGTCCGCTCCATCTGCTCGATGACTTCGTTTCATGACCCGGATCTTATCGGAGTTCAGGAACTGACAGACGATATGATCGGCAAGCTTTCCGAGATGGCAGATACCTATGCCTTCTTCGGCAAACGCCGCGGATCCCCCGGGGTTACGAACGAGCGATGCTGCGTTCTGTACCGCAAAACCCGCTTCCGCTTTATCAGCGGGCATACGTTCTGGCTGTCGGATACACCGGAAATCGCCGGAAGTAAATGCCACGGTTCGGTGTTTCCGCGCATTGTGACAATCGCTGAACTGGAAGACAACGAAACCGGCTGCCGGTTTACGTTTGCCAACACCCATCTGGATGCCGTGTTCGCACCGGTGCGGGCCCGTCAGTCCGAAGCACTTCGAAAGATTCTGCTGAAGGAAAAGACCGGGGATTTCCTCATTTTGACAGGAGACTTCAACTGCGCGTTTCCTGCACTGGCAGTCAGTTCCCTTGTAAAAGACGATGAGCTGTACCTGAAGGATACCGTCCCGGATGACGGACGGGCGACACTCCGCTCGTTCATTCAGGCCGGGTCTTCCCGCTACCGGCCGATTGACCATGTGCTGGTCAGCCGGGATCTCGAAGTCACCAAATCGGAAATCATCTCCGGTCTGTATATGGGAATGTATCCGAGTGATCACTTTCCTGTGCTCACATTCATAAACATTCCGTCCCGGAAGGAAGAACCGTCTGCCGAAGAGGAATAATACTTCCTGCGGCAGCTCCATTCAACGTATAAAAGCGCGATTCCGCGCTTTTATTATGCCTTTCCCGCACAGCGCAGCTCCGGCAGCGCATAGAAAAACCGGGCCATCCATTTCAATGACCCGGTATAACTGCAGTCCGTGCTCAGCCGTGAAGAACTGCCTGACAGCGCGGGCAGAGGCCTTCACTGTCCGCTTCTTCGCTGTAATTCCAGCAGCGCGGGCACTTTGTGCCGGTTGCTTTCCGGATCACAGCGGAACGTTCTGCGGCCGGTTTCACTTCGGCGGCAGACACAATCAGCCACTGGGCAAGATCCTTGCCGAGGCCGGTTTCAAGCAGAGCCGCATCTGCTTCCGTGCAGGAGAGTTCAACAGTTGCTTCCTGCGCAGAGTGAATGAGATCCTCATTGCGTGCGTCTTCCAGCGCCTTTGTGACAACCGAGCGCACTTCCAGCAGAGTATCAAATTCCGCCTTGATTTCTTCCGCATCCGCGTAGTTCTTCACTTCCGGCAGATGCAGGTAGTGAACGGACTCCGCCTCATCATTTCCAAAATATTTCCAGACTTCTTCCGCGGTATAGCACAGGAACGGTGCCCACAGGCGGACAAGCGCATCGGTGCACTGCCAGTATACAGACTGTACCTGACGGCGGCGGGGATCATCCTTCGCGCTGCAGTACAGAATATCTTTGGTGAAGTCACAGTAGTAGGAGCTCAGCTCGTTGACCATGAAATTCATGAGAGCCTTGTTCGCCGCAACATAATCATAGTTCAGGATTTCCTCCCGGACTTCTTTCACAACTTCATTGAGACAGACAAGGATGTACTTGTCTGCGGCTTCCAGATCTTCATAGGCGACCATATCCTTCTTCGGATCAAAGTCGGCCGGATTGATGTTGCCGAGCAGGAAACGGAACGTATTGCGGATCTTGCGGTACTGATCGCTGACCTGCTTGATATTGGCCTCGCCGAGTCTGAGGTCCTGCTTGAAGTCGGAAACCATGACCCAGAGACGGAACACATCTGCACCGTTCTTGTTTATGATATCGAGCGGATTGATTACGTTGCCCAGGGACTTGGACATCTTCTCACCCTTGGAGTCACATACATACCCATGGCTGAGAACCTCCCGGTACGGCGCCCGTCCCTTGACGGCGGTTCCGACAATCAGCGAAGAGTTGAACCAGCCGCGGTACTGGTCGCTTCCCTCAAAGTAGATATCGCACGGGTATTCCCCGCCGCGGGCTTCCAGTTCGGTCCAGGAAGAACCGGAGTCAAACCAGACATCCATGATATCGGATTCCTTGGTGAAGACGCCGTTCGGGCTCTTTTCATTGGTGTAGCCTTCCGGCAGAAGATCTTTCGCTTCACGTTCGAACCAGACATTGGAGCCGTATTCTCCGAAGAGATCTGCGATATGTTCGAAGACCTCCTTCTCCATGATCGGCGATCCGTCCTCACAATAGATGATGGGAATCGGAACACCCCAGAGACGCTGTCTGGAAATACACCAGTCGCCGCGGTCCTTGATCATGTTATGCATGCGGATCTGACCCCATTCATTGTGCCAGGTAACGGATTCAATCTGTTCCAGCAGCTCTTTGCGGATCTTTTCAATCGAGCAGAACCACTGCTTGGCAGCCCGGAAGATAACCTTCTTTTTCAGACGGTCATCATGCGGGTAACTGTGGGTTACCTTGTCCACCGCAAGCAGAAGTCCCTTTTCGTTCATCATCGTGATGATCTTCTTTGAGCAGTCCTCAAAGAACAGGCCTTCGCACTCCGGTCCCGCTTCCGCGTTCATATAACCTTTTTCATCGACCGAGCAGATCGGATCGATGCCGTACTTCTGGCAGACGTAGTAGTCATCCAGACCATGGCCGCCGGCGGTATGTACGCATCCGGTACCGTCTTCATCCGTGACATGTTCGCCGAGGATGACCGGGCAGTCTTTCGGAAGAACCGCGTGATGATAAGTGATATATTCAAGCTCCGAGCCTTTGAACGTGCGCAGAATACCCTGATTCTCCAGTTTGAACTCCGCAAGCAGTTTGTCTGTCATGGATTCCAGGAAAATCAGTTTTCCCTTCTCTGTCTGCACTTCCGCATACACAAGATTCGGGTTCAGGGAGACGGCTTCGTTGCTGGGGATGGTCCACGGGGTGGTGGTCCAGATCACGAAGTAATCATCACTGTCGAGAATGCCTTTGCCGTCTGCGACCTGAAATGCGAGATAAATTGTGGCGTCTGTCACATCGCGGTAAACAATTTCCGAATCCGCAATCGCAGTCTCGTTGTACGGAGACCAGTAAATCGGCTTGAGACCCTGGAAGATCAGTCCATCAAGCGCCATCTTTTCAAATGCCCTGATCTGACGTGCCTCAAACTCTTTGTTCAGCGTGATATACGGATGCTCGTAATCCGCGATTTCACCAAGGCGCTTTTCCGTCGACATCTGCGTTTTGATCTGTTCATGCGCATACGCTTCGCATTTCGAGCGGAATTCCGCCGGACTCATGGACTTCCGGTCAACACCCAGCTTCTGAATCGCGTTTTCAATCGGCAGACCGTGGGTATCCCAGCCCGGGAAGAACGGGGTATAATAGCCACTCATCGCATGCGTGCGGATGATGAAGTCCTTGATACAGCGGTTCATCGCTGTTCCTGCATGCAGGTTGCCGTTGGCATACGGCGGGCCGTCATGCAGAATATACGCCTTCTCTCCTTTATGATGGGCAAGGATCTGATTGTAGTGATCCGCCTTCTCCCATTCGGCGAGGATTCCCGGTTCCTTCTTTGCAAGATTGCCGCGCATCTCAAATCCGGTATCCGGCATGTTCAGTGTGCTTTTGTAGTCCATAAGTCTTTCCCCCTTCACATATTAAAAAGCGTCCTGTCATTCTAAGGACGCTCTTCACGCGGTACCACCTTAGTTCATGCGGCTGTTCCGCATGCACTTCATTTATCCGATAACGCCGGATCGGCGGATACTCATGAGGTGATGTCTGTTCCTGTTCCTCTGTCCCGCTTTCACCACAGCGCGGGCTCTCTTTCACGTCGGCACAGGACAGCGCGTCCTCAGTCATCGCATCATTTTTTCTTCCGCATCTTTCAGCCACCGGAGATCGGGCATCTTCGGAAGACTGAATTCTTCGAGTTCTCTGATCAGGCCCTCCAGTTTCTCCAGCGTGCTGGCTTTGACCGTATTGGCATCGCCGTACAGCTTGGAGAGATCGGTAAGAATCAGCCGGGCGGTGATCAGACTCTCCTGAATAATTGCGTCTGCGTTCTGCTGTGCGGTCTGGATAATTTCATTTGCCTCCCGCAGCGACAGCCTCGCAATATTTTCCGCGGCCTGCTTCTGCGCATCCAGAGAGCTTTCCAGATTCTGATAGTCTGCCTGCAGCCGTGCAATCCGCACATTGGCTTCGTCCAGCTGCTGCTGGTACAGGGCAAGCTTCTTTTCCAGCTGTTCCACTCTCGAGGCATACCGTTCAACCGCATCATCGACCGCGAACCGATCATAGCCGTTTTTCATGACCCGAAATGTCGGCCTTGGTGATGTCATTGAACGTCTCCTCCCTCAGATATACTGCTTAAATCCGACCACGATACGATCTTTTCGGGTACGCCGGATCACACCGAGATAGGTGAATCTTCCGGTTCCCCGAATGGAAATCGTAGAATTATTATCACACAATTCAGCAGGCTGTACAAGCGTTCTGTGATTGACCTGAACCTTCTCCTGACGAATCATGCGCTGGGCTTCCGTGCGGCTGACCTTCGCAAGCACCGCAACCAGGGAATCCAGCCGTTCACTGCCGGCTATCGCCTCAAAGGAGCGGGTCCGGAATGTCTGTACGGGATGATCCGGAATGATTTCAAACGATACGGGCAGGCTGCCGATGCGCAGAAGATTCGCGCACAGAAATTCCGCCATCAGCCGGGAGGTATACAGATAGATGACGCCGTCATCGATCCAGAAATCCCCGAAGCTGCTCCGTTCAATCTGCAGGCTCATCAGAGCACCCAGAATATCGCGGTGCCCGACCGTGCGGAACCGCTGGTCGGTTCGGGCCCGGATACATACAATATCAGAAAAGTCATCCTCCTCATCTCTGAGGAAGATGACCTTCTTCTTTCTTGCGCCGGGATAGCCGCCGTCATAACGGATCAGCGCCGACTCGGGAAAATGAACGGCTGCTTCTGCCAGTTCCTCTTCGTTCAGAAAACCGGATTCCGTATGCATGTATCTCCGCTCCGACTGATTCTGAAGATCTCTCAGCCGGACAGATACATCCACGGAATCATTATTCATCATCGTTTTCCAGTGAAATCACTCCATCAACACCGATGGACTTCGGCGCACAGAGAATTACATTGTGGCCGATCTTCTGAATCGTTCCGTCCAGTGCGAAGATCACACCGTTCAGGAAGTCAATCGTCCGCTGTGCGTATTCCCGCTGCAGCCGGTGCAGGTTGACAACTGCTGCCTTGCGCTGTTTGAGGTGGCGGGCAATCTCTTCTGCCTCCTCCAGGCTGCGCGGCTCAAACAGAACCATCTTGGTATCCGCAGACACTTTCTGGACCTTGGTGTTGCGGGTCTGTTCATACTGGCTCACAGGCTTTGCCTCTCCTTTTTTATATTCTTCTCCTTCGAGTTCTTCTTCCTCTTCTTCCTCCGTAGCAGTAGTGTCCACAGGCACGGTTACAACCGTCGGCTCCGGATAATGGAAATTCGGATCCAGCGCAGAGCTGTCCTGCACAACAGTCAAAGTAGCCGCTTTAACGGTTAAACAGAGGCAAAAAACAATGATAACAGTAGTAATTTTTCTCATACAATTTTACTATTTATTTTTTCGACTACAAAGTTACTATATATTTTTGAATTGTACAAATATTTCTTTATTTTTTTACTAAAAAAACATATAAGGAAAGAATTTCCGAAAAGAAGTTCCTTCCTTTTGTTGGCCGAGTGATGTTTATTCTGCCGCGAGCAGTTACTTCTCGCTTATTTTGAAGAGAGCGACGCTGTCGCCTGCGGTCATTGCGACGTCTGCCGCGTCTTGACTGCTAATAGTGTCGGAAAATAATATGCTATCTTCTCCTAACAACTCTTTCATCTCGTCCAGTTCCTCTTTGCTGATAGACTTGTCACGGTCGTTCAAGCCCATCAGAGGACCAAAGAAGACCTTGAGCAACGCCCTGCCAATAACTTTGCGGAAACTGAATTTCGGGTTTCTCGCATCGCCGCTAACAGGTATGTCTAACAAGATCATGTCTTGCGCGGAAGTGAGGATACGGAATCCTGTACGGAGCGGGATATTCTTATAGGGAGCCTTGGAGAACCGCTCTTTCTTTCCTACCCGCGGGTGATCAATCTCAATGCGGTTAGTACCATTCATTTGACCGGAAGTGACGTCAATATGACTATCTAGGGTCAGGTCGCCTCCGTCCAGCGGATAGCCGGTGTAGTTACGGCATAACGCATCGAAATCATGCAGGTTCACACCCTTCAGTTTGAGATTAGCACGCGTATCCTGGTTCGCCGGATCCGGACCTCCGGTAAAATCAAGGTTTAATTGCGCATCAGAGGTCAGCGTAGCATTTACCGTCACGCTGTTACGGCCGTTGGTAGCTATATTTGAGCCTTCCACGGTCAGCGTTTTAATGGCATATTCCCATTCGTTCTTCATCGAATAGTCGTGGTATGTCAGGTCATGTCCGGTGATCTTCACTTTCTTTGCCATCCATATCAACGGTTTGGATGATTTGGGTTGTTCAATCTCATCCTTATCGTTTTCTTCATTGTCATCTTCGTTGTCCTCCTCATCTTCTTCATCATCGTCATCCCCATCCACTTCCCTATTCTTCAGCAAGCGGGAGAGCGTATTCCAGTTTTCATGCACTTCGTAGTCTCCTGTTACACCTGTGATGAACAAGGAATCCAGAATGAACGTATTGGTATTCAGGTCTCCGCGGTTGACTACAAGCCTTAGTTCGTCCATTGCTGCCACTTGGTCATTATGCGTATCGCGGATACTAAGCCCCGCCATAGTTAACGCACCTTTCATTTGGATATTGGTAATATAATCCAGACTGCCGTCCACATGGACAGAACCGTTCACTTTGGCTCCCAGTCCGCTGACATTCAAGAAATCCTGGACCAGAGGCAAAACAACGTCCATATGCACGTCATACAAGTTCAGTTTGACAGCATAGCGGTTTGATTGCATTTTATATCCGGCAATGACACCTACTCTTCCGCCCGTAGGCAGACCGAACTCCAGTCCGGCATTGGTTTGTGTATTATCGAAATACAGACCCGGCATATGCAGCGATATATCCTCCAGTTTCCATTGCTTGTCGGAGATCACGTCACGATAGCGGATTGAACCGTTGTTGATCCGTATATCTTCCAAGAACACTTTCCAGCCGCTTGAAGTCGTGTCCTCCGGAATGGAATCGTTCTTGGAGAACCGTTCTATGATATCGGAGAAATTGACTTTGTCGTTTGTTTTCAGGACCTGTCCGTTGAACCCGTCCAGATGAATAGCGCGGATCTTCACGCGTTTTGCAACGAGTTGAGGCCATGCAATCCGGACATAAAGACGGTTAAAAGAAACGAAATCCGTCTCTCCGTTTGGTTCCTTGCATTGGAAGCCGCTGACACTTACTCCTCCCCAGAACGGATTGATGATCACTCTGTCGGCATGCAACTGCCGTCCGACTATCTTTTCGCCCCTTGTATTAATGATAAGCTTTGCTACCGGAGACAGAGCAAGTATCAATGCGAAGAGGAGCACTATTGCTAGCGCTCCCCATCCACATATCTTCCAAAATGCTTTCATGAATTACTTCATTATTCAGCGGATAAGGTGATGCGGCGGAAGTCAAGGATTTGAACGCCTTTTGCTTTGAGGACGTCTTTCACGAGTTCTTTCGACTCGCTCATGATGTAAGCCTGCTCAACGAGCGTGTTCTCTTTGAGGAACTTACCCAGACGACCTTGAGCGATCATCTCGATCTTCTTGACCTGGTTAGCGAGGTTCGCCTCTGCTTCAGCCGGAACGGTTGCGCGGATGTTACGAGCCACCTCTGCCTGCTCCTCGGTGAGCCAACCCTTGGTGGTGTTGGATGCGATATGATCATCGCTGTCGCAGTGAGCGGGATTCAGACCTGCCTTGCGCAGTGCGTTCTCGATAGCCTTGTTGATCTCGTCTTGTTTGGTCTTCTCGATAGCCACCTCGAGCTCATGTTTCTTCACCTCTTCAGCTACATGGTCAGCATCCAGAGCGATCGGGCTCATAGCCGCTACCTGCATGCTGATACCGTGAACGGTCTCGTGGTCTGCACCCTCAGCAGCTGCAACGAGCGAGCTGAGTTTGTTACCCAGGTGGTTGTAAGCGTCCACTACCGGTGCCTCAAGGCAAGCGTAGTCTGCCAACTCCATTTTCTCACCTGTCACGCCGGAGCGCTCTGTAATGATCTCAAGCACGGTGAAGTTACCGATTTTGAGAGCAGCCAGCTCATCCTTGCTCTGTACTTTGTTATCCAAAGCAGCATCGAGGATGAGTTTCACCATACCTACGAAGTCCTCGTTTTTAGCCACGAAGTCGGTTTCGCATTTCACACCGACGATAGCGCCGAAGCCGTCTTTCACTTTTGCGAGCACGCATCCCTCGGAAGCCTCACGGTCGGAACGTTTTGCTGCGATTGCCTGTCCGCGTTTGCGGAGAAGATCCTTCGCTACCTCGAAATCGCCGTTTGCTTCTTCCAGCGCTTTCTTTACGTCCATCATACCGGCACCGGTGATGTCGCGTAATTTCTTGATATCTGCTAATGTTACAGCCATATAATCTTAATTAAAAATTAAAAATTACTAATTATTCTGCGTCCTCAGCCGGTTTCTCCTCTGCGGGTTTATCCTCTGCTTTCGGAGCAGCTTTGCGGATGCGTTGACGGCGCTCTTTGGGAGCCGGAGCCTCAGATGAAGCCTGCTCTTGAGCAGCCTCTTCGTCAGCTTTCTCTACCTTGCGCTCCTCGAGCCCCTCTTTGATGGCATCGCATACTGCGCCCAGAATTACGTCGATAGCCTTGGTAGCATCGTCGTTGGCAGGGATAACGAAGTCAATATTGTTCGGGTTAGAGTTGGTATCAACGATACCGAATACAGGAATACCCAGACGGTTTGCTTCAGCAACAGCGATGTGCTCTTTCATAACATCAACAACGAATACTGCGCTCGGGAGGCGGGTCATGTCGGCGATAGAACCGAGGTTCTTCTCCAGTTTCTCGCGCTGGCGGGTGATTTGCAGTTTCTCGCGTTTGGACATGTTATCCATCGTGCCGTCAGTAGCCATTTTGTCGATCTGGCTCATTTTCTTCACAGCCTTGCGGATGGTCGGGAAGTTGGTGAGCATACCACCGGCCCAACGCTCGGTGATGTACGGCATGCCTACTTCCTGTGCGTGAGCAGCCACAACCTCCTGTGCCTGTTTCTTCGTACCAACAAAGAGCACTTTGCGTCCGCTGCGTGCCAGGTTCTTCAGAGCCTCTGCAGCCTCTTCTACCTTGATAGCCGTTTTGTTGAGGTCGATGATGTGAATTCCGTTGCGCTCCATGTAGATGTACGGAGCCATAGCCGGATTCCATTTGCGTTTGAGGTGGCCGAAATGAGCGCCAGCCTCGAGAAGTTGATCAAAATTTGTTCTCATTTGATTTTTTTGTTGTTAAATATGAATATTTAATCCCCTTGTATTTCTATGAGCCTTTCACGCGTAATCCCTAATATATTTACGCGCACGCATATGCGTTTGACTCATGGAAACAACTTGACAATGGGCCAAGTTTGGAGTATTTTTCTTTCTTCGGATTTTGGGATTTTTATTGGGAGAGTTTGGTTTTTGCTGTAAGGGAGTTATGGTGACCATAATGACCGAACAGAAAAGCCAAAATCTCCAATAAAAAACCAAAAACTTAACGCTTACTGAACTGGAAGTGCTTACGAGCTTTCGGCTGACCCGGTTTCTTACGCTCAACCTCACGAGCGTCACGAGTCATGAATCCTTCTGCCTTCAGCGCAGCTTTGTCTTCCGGATTGATTTTCACCAGTGCGCGGGCGATAGCGAGACGAAGTGCCTCCGCCTGGCCTTTGAAGCCGCCGCCGTCAAGGGTTACCTTGATATCGTATTTCTCAGCAACGCCCAGTTTGTTCAGCGGCTGGAGTACGATATAGCGCAGAATAGAAGACGGGAAATAAGTCTCGATGTCACGGCCGTTGATAACGATTTTGCCGGCACCTTCATTTACGTAAACGCGGGCTACTGCCTCTTTACGACGTCCTAATGCATTAACTGTTTCCATGTGCTTCTATTATTTCAGTGTGTTAATATCAATTTGTTTCGGTTGTTGAGCCTGCATGTTGTGCTCCGGACCTTCGAAGATATAAAGGTTCGTGATCTGGCGGGCTCCAAGACGGTTCTTGGGAAGCATGCCTTTTACTACACGGCGAATGAGTTTGTCTGCGCCCTTAGCCATAAGGTCAGCCGGAGTGAACTCACGCTGGCCACCCGGAAAACCGGTGTAACGGACATAAACGCGGTCGTTCCATTTGTTTCCGGTCAGCTGTACTTTCGCTGCGTTGATGATGATTACGTTGTCTCCACAATCCACGTTCGGAGTGTAGGACGGTTTGTACTTACCGCGGAGCAGTTTTGCTACCTTGGTGCACATACGGCCCAGAATCTGGCCCTCAGCGTCGATAACTACCCATTCTTTCTTGGCGGTAGCTTTGTTGACCGACACTGTCTTGTACGAATTGTATTCCATTAATTTTGTTTGTTTTAGGCCGAGCCGACAGACATCATTTACGATTTACGATTTACGAATGTACGAAGTACTGTTCTACGCATATCCACTGCCCGACTCGACGATTATTATTATTGTTTTATGCGCATTTCCGCATGTGCGTTAAGCACGTTCACGCGAAAAAGCCTGCAAAATTACTGCTTTTTTTTGACATACACAAATAATTTTGCATTTTTTCTGCATTTTTTTGCATTTTTAGTTCAAAAAACTTGCACATTCCGTATTTTTAATGTATCTTTGCAACGGATTTGAATTTGAGATATAGATATTTTATTATAAATTATTGAAATATCGCGGATTATCGTAATATAAAAACGAATAAAGTCTAGGATAATAAGGCTATATACTGTTTAAGGTTTATTTTTTGAGTCGGGATCCGCCCTCCCACACGCTATGTCACAGCATTTGAAAAGTACCATTATTGCACGTTTGGAAGAAAGAGGAATGTGTTTCACCTCTCTTCCTTCGGGTGCCACTCCTCACACCAGAGGCGTGCGGTATTTTCATCCTGCACGGGGCATCGAAACCATTCAGGGAGCCATGGATCAGTATGAAGAAGGCCGGAAATACAAAAAACGTATTGTAGTACGGCCGTCGCGTTTCCGTAAAGGTCTCCACGAACTCTATACCTACCATTTCCCGAAACGCTGGTCTGCTGCGTGTGTGGCGAACCGCGAGCTGATCAAAGAAGCGCAGCGTCAGGCACATGCCCTCGAACACGACCATTCCATCGATGCGCTCGAATGGCGCGTGCGGTTTTTCAAGCATTATTTCCGGGTTTTCAGAGACGGCGAGAAGCCCGAAGAGGGCATGAAACCCTACTCCCGCTTCTACCAATATACCTACGTTGCCATCTACCGGCAACTCCAAGAAGAAGCCGCTAAAGCAAAAGAAAAGGCAAGCCTTCCAGAGGCTTACCTTCGTCAACTTGCAGAAGAAGTTTCTTTTGAACCTATTGTTCCGAAAAGAAGTAATTTACTGCGCCTGCATCCGGCAGATGCGGTAAAGGTTACATCCCACGAAATTGCCGAGCACGATAGAGACGTAATACGCTATTACCGGCCCCCAGGCGATGTCGGTAGCATTGAGGATATAGACACAGCAATAGAACGCATCCGCCACGCAGTGCGGGAAACCGCAAAGGATGAAGGCCGGCACGGCGAATAACAGCGGAAGCCAGTCGGAGAAATCCCTGTTACGCCTTGCGAAATCCACCGCCAGCGACATCAACAAACCGCATCCAATCGCCAAGAGTCCTGTTCCGAGCCATCCCGTATCCAGACGTGCCGTTATAATCTTTGCAGCCGATTCCGGCAGTGCCAAAGGCGAGAAAAGGGAAACGAAAGCAACTGCCAGACAGCCGACGATATTGCCCAACAGGATCAACAAGAGAGGCAGCAGTTCCTTCCACGAAGTCAGAAATCCGGCAGTTCCGGTATAAAGCTTTGCGCGATATTTGACCACCGCGATCAGCCCTACGCAGAACAAGAACATTCCCAAGACAGGATTAGCGAGAAATCCCCACCCTGCTATAGCGATGAGGATTCCCGCCCAAACTGAAGAGAGGATTTGCGATTGCATATTTTTCATTTGTCATTGTTTTTCAGGAAAGAGGCAATTCGGTCCATGGCTTTGCGTATTTCTTCTTCGCTGATTGCATAAGAAAGACGTATACACGAAGGACATCCGAACGCCGAACCGGGCACAACCGCCACGTGCGCTTCTTCCAACAAGCGTTCCGCCACTTCGTCTCCCGTTCCCCAAGCACTCACGTCCGGGAAGATATAGAAAGCCCCCTGCGGTTTATGGAACTTCATTCCTTCAATGTCCTGCGCGAGCGAACAAATGAGCTCCCGCCGTTTGGCGAAGACCTGTCTCATTTCTTCCACGCACTCCTTCGTCCCTGTGAGCGCCGCTTCCGCCGCTTTCTGCGCGATCATGGTAGCGCATGTGATCTGTTGCCCTTGCAGACGGATACACGCATTGACAAAGGCTTTGTTTTTCGACATGAGCCATCCGATCCGATAGCCCGTCATAGCATAGGCCTTACTTACTCCGTTGATAATGACAAGGCGTTCCGCCAGATCGGAGAAA
>CAJOLG010000021.1 GCA_905235315.1 uncultured Solobacterium sp.
GGCATCAAACGGTATCATCAGGTCAGCACAGATGAAGTATACGGGGATCTCCCGCTTGACCGGCCGGATCTTCTGTTCCGGGAAGATACGCCGATCCATACCAGTTCGCCATACAGTGCCTCCAAGGCATCGGCCGATCTCTTGGTACTGGCGTATCACCGCACCTTCGGGCTTCCGGTTACGATCAGCCGGTGCTCCAACAACTACGGGCCGTATCATTTTCCGGAAAAGCTGATCCCGCTTGTCATTTCACGTGCCCTCGCAGATGAATCCATTCCCGTTTACGGGGAAGGAGCCAATGTGCGGGACTGGCTGTATGTCAACGATCACTGCACCGCAATCGACCTGATCATCCGAAACGGGCGTGACGGGGAAGTGTACAACATCGGCGGTCATAATGAAGTATCAAACCTGGAAGTCGTCAAAACGATTCTCAAGGTGCTGGACAAACCGGAGAGTCTCATTCATTTTGTCAAAGACCGTCCGGGACATGACCTCCGCTATGCGATGGATCCGACCAAGATTGAAACAGAACTTGGCTGGGAGCCGGAATATACCTTTGACACCGGGATCCGCAGGACGATTGACTGGTATCTGAATAACCGCGAATGGTGGGAGCACATTGTCAACGGCGAATACCGGAATTACTACGCAGAAATGTATAAGGACAGACAATGATGAAACCGGATGTGCTGATCGTTGGGGCCGGGTTTGCCGGCGCCGTAAGTGCAAGAGCGTTAGCGGAAGCCGGAAAGAAGGTCGTGATCCTGGAACGGCGGAGTCATATCGGCGGAAATGCGTATGACTATCCGGACGAAAACGGGGTGATGCGGCATGAATACGGACCGCATATCTTTCATACCAGTTCCGAAAAAGCGGTGAAGTTTCTCTCCCGGTTTACCGGCTGGTATGACTATGAACACCGGGTGCTCGGCTGTATCGAAGGTCAGCTGGTGCCGATTCCGTTTAACCTGACCTCGATTGAGAAACTGTTTCCGGGTGAGAAAGCAGATCATCTGAAAGAGGTGCTGATCTCTGCGTACGGCATGGGACAGAAAATCCCGATTCTTGAGCTTCGCAAAAGTGAAGATCCTGAGATTCGGGAACTTGCGGAATATATTTTTGAACACGTGTTCAAATACTACACCATGAAGCAGTGGGGCTACACTGCCGAGGAGATCGATCCGGCAGTGACCGGCCGGGTACCGGTGCTGGTTTCCTATGATGACCGGTATTTTCAGGACAGCTTTCAGAAGATGCCGGATCAGGGGTTTACCGCCATGTTTGAAAAGATGCTCGATCATGAAGCCATTGAAGTGCATCTGAACACCGAAGCGATGGATCATCTCTGCGTGGATCCGGAAGCGGGCAGGGTGCTGCTTGACGGGGAAGACTATGACGGTATCGTGATCTTTACCGGCCTGGCGGATCAGCTGCTGAATTACGTGAACGGGGATCTGCCGTACCGCAGTCTGGAATTCGATGTGCAAAGTGCAGAGGGACAGTATCAGCCGGTTACCACGGTCAACTATCCGACCCCGGCAGAACTGCATCCCTATACCCGGATTACGGAATACAAGAATATGATGAAGAATCCGCCGAAGGAGAAGACCACGGTTGCGGTGGAATATCCGTATGCGTATTCCCGGAACGGGGAAAAGGGAACGGTGCCGTACTATCCGGTATTCACCGATGCCAGCAGGGCGATGTATGCCGCATATACAGCGATGCTGGAGAAGGTGCCGAATATCTATCTGCTCGGGCGTCTTGCGGAATACAAGTATTACAACATGGACCAGATCACGGATGCGGCTCTGGCGCTTGCGGAAAAACTGACAGAGGAAAAATGAAACGTACCATACGGATCGCATTTGCGGATCAGAAACGCGGGTTCAACCCGCAGGAAAATGAATATACGGAATTACTGCGGAAACACTATGACCTTGTCATTACCGACACGGATCCGGAGTACCTCATTTATTCCGTATTCGGAACGGATCATCTGAATTATGACTGTATCCGTATTTTCTACACGGGCGAATGTCTGACCCCGGATTTCAACGAATGCGATTACGCAGCCGGCTTTGACCGCCTGGAATTCGGCGACCGGTATCTCCGGTTTCCGTACTACCTGTATCACGGGTATGAGAAGGAGTATCTGGCGCTGAAGGAACGGCCGGTTTATACCATGGACGATGTCCGTGCGAAAAAGGGATTCTGCAGTTTCGTGGTCTCCAACTGCTTTGCGCAGGATCAGCGGGCGGAACTGTTTCATAAACTGAGTGAGTACAGGGAAGTTGCCAGCGGCGGCCGGTATCTCAACAATATCGGCGGGGCAGTGAAAGACAAACTTGCGTTTACCGCGCAGTATAAGTTTGCGATCGCCTGCGAAAATGCCTGCTATGCCGGCTACACCACGGAAAAGATCCTGGATGCGTTCGCCGCCGGAGCGATTCCCATCTATTACGGGGATCCGGATGCGGGCATGGATTTCAATCCGAAGGCCTTCATCCACTGTAAGGATTATCCGGACTTTGACGCAGTGCTGGAGCGGGTAAAGGAACTTGATCGGGATGAGGAAGCGTACCTGAACATGCTGAATGAACCCCCGGTTCTGGAATGGCAGGATCCCGATGCGTTTGAAACCTTCCTCTGTGAAATCATTGACCGGGATTATGCGTCTGCGTTCCGCCGCCCGGTATCGATGTATACCAAAGCGAACGATGCCATGATCCGCCGGCATCAGTTCTTTGAGAAGAATCTCTACCGACCCGCAAAGATGGCGAAGAACCAGCTGACGCGGCTTGGCAACGGAACGTTTCTTACCGGAAAACGCACAAAGTAACCGATTCCGTCAATTTGTAAGAGAGACCTCTGGAAAGGTCTCTTTTTGCGAAGTGTGTTTTGTGCAGAAATGCCGCAATGCGGTATGATGGACAAAGAGAAACCGGAGAATACCGGTTTTCGATGAGGTTGGCATGACGTTCAACAGTTTTTATTTTCTCTGTTTCGCACCGGTCGTGATCCTGCTGTATTACGTCTTTGCGGGCAGATTTAAAACGATATACCTGCTTGCGGTCAGTCTGCTGTTCTATGCGTTCTTCGGGCTGCCGTCTTTTGCGGTGCTCTGTGCGATGATCGCTGTGACGTATCTGTTTGCCCGGCATCTTTCAGACCATCGCTCGAAACCGGTATTTATCGCCGCCATTGTTCTTCTTGCCGGCCTGCTTATCTCGATCCGGTTCATGGACCGGGCGATGAATACGTGGTTTGGCATAACCGTACCGTTCACCCTGTTCGTGCCGGTGGGGTTATCGTTCTTTACGCTCAATGCGATCGGCTATCTTGCGGATCTTTATACCGGGAAAATGAACCGGCCGTTATCCCTGGCCGAGACCGGCGTCTTTATTTCCTTCTTCCCGACTGTGACCTCCGGCCCGATCCTGCGGGCAGGGGAGTTTGCGCACGAACTGCGCAAACCGGCGGAACGGCTGTCCTATGACCGGATCCGGAACGGTTTTCTACTGGTCCTTTGGGGTTATTTTATGAAACTGGTCATCGCAGAGCGCTGCGCATTGGTGACCGGCACCGTCTACGGGGATGAAACCCTGTACGGTCTTCCGGTTCTGCTGGCGATCTTCCTTTACAGCATTCAGATCTATGCCGACTTTGCGGGCTATTCCCTGATTGCCCGGGGGATTGCGTACGGAATGGGCATTGCAGTGCCGGAAAATTTCCGTCAGCCGTATCTTTCCGCTTCGGTAAAGGAATTCTGGCGCCGGTGGCACATGTCGCTCAGCGCCTGGCTGAAAGATTATGTTTATATTCCGCTCGGCGGTTCGCACAACGGAACGGCAAAGACGTACCGCAACCTGATGATCACGTTTCTGGTCAGCGGCTTCTGGCACGGCACCGGGTTTACCTTTCTCGTCTGGGGTGCGCTCCATGGCATTGCCCAGATTGTGGAAGGGCTTTTGTTCAAAGACAGCCAGGCAGAGGCGCGTTTCAGCAGCCGGCTGTTTCATACCGTTCTGACATTTGTGTTTGTTTCCTGCGCCTGGGTGTTTTTCCGCAGCTGGGGCGTGCGGGAAGCCATTGGCATCTTTGCGCGTGCCCTGCATCCCGGCAATGCCGGAATCCTGTTTACCGACCGGCTGTATACTCTTGGCATGGATGCGAGAAATCTACGGATCTTCGTGCCTGCGTTTCTGATGATGGCCGGGGTTGATGTCCTGCAGTACCGGCATGGGGATTTCATGGACCGGTTTCTGAAGCAGAGTATTGTTCTGCGCATCCTGGCAGTCTGGGTGATTCTGATTCTGGTCGTTTTCTCCCTGAATCTTTCCGGTACGGAGTTTATCTATATGCAGTTCTGAAAGGTGACGATGAAGACAAAGTACAGCTGGACAACCGAACTTCTCAAGATCCTCGGCATGGCGGTCGTGGTATTCCTGCCGGTGTTTTTCCTGTGCCTTTATATCCGGTTCTTCCCGATGAATTACGGGGATGACGAACTGCCGTATTACCTTTGGAACAGCGATGTCACGAATCAGAATGACACCCGGTATTACAGCACGCTGATTCTGGGGGATTCCTCGGCCAATGCGGCATATCTTCCGGAACTCCTGTCGGAGGGGACGATCAGCCTTGCGCTTGGCGGAACGACACCGCTGGAAAACTTCCATGTGCTGGAAAACTGGCTGGCAAACCATGAAGCGCCGAACAGCATCTTTCTCTCGTTTATGGATTATCACCTGGTTTACGACAACATGTTCTATGAACGCACCGTGTATTCGCATCTGTTGACACCGGCACAGGAAAGGCAGATCGTTCACGATGCATTTGCGATCGGGGAGGACTATATCGCACAGGATGATGCGTATCTTCAGCTGTTTGAATATGACCATTGTTTTCCGAACAAATACATGCCGTCCTTACTGAATGCCGGCTTCACGGAGCGAAACGCGCAGAATGAAGAACGCTACGCCGCCGTTTCGCTTCACCGCGGGGCATATATCGGAATGACGACGGACTTTTATACCGAGACCAAGCCAAACGTATATGAATCATTCGCAGTCAATCCGATCTTTGATGACTATATGAAGCGCCTTCTGAATCTTGCGAAGGAAAACGGCATCACGGTATATATCACATCACTGCCGAAACCGGACAATGCCGTCCTTACCGAAGTGTATCGGAATCAGCGGGATGAGTATTACAAGTCCCTTGTGAATGCCTATGACAATACGGTGTACTATGCGGCAGAGAATACGGTATCCGGCGCGTACTTTCATGACTGGGAACACTTCAATCTGTACGGTGCCCGGTACTGGTCCCAGCTTATTCAAAAGCGGTATCCCGAAGCGTTTGTGCAGGAAGAAACCAGTGCAGAAACGAAACTGGGGATTCTTGATTATCTTCAGAACGCAGAAACACCGGACGGATTGCTGGGGTTTGCGGACGGGAAAACCTACGCGGCCGTCGTCATTGCCGGGGATGCCGGCGATTGGGCAGCGGATCTCGATGATACCGGGCTTGCCGTCAAGCAGCGCAAGGTATTCATCAAAAAACACAGCGACATCAATGTCACTGTGCAGGAAGCGAATTCTTCGCCGAACGGCTTCTGTATCTGGATGGAACCGGACGGAGCGTGTGCGATCGTAAGCGGAGACACGGTATACGGTGTGGAGATCAATGATTCCGCCGGTCTTACCGTGTTGATTGTGGATACCGAAACCCATATGCCGGTCATTGTCCGGAATTATATCCGTACTTCTGCCGGCTGGAGCGGGCAGTAAGCTTATTCCGCAAGGAAGAGCGCACCGCGCTTCATCGGTTCAAGATACGTAAAGCGGGCCAGCCACGGATCGGTTTCCTTCATCTCATACCGGTTGCCTGCCGTATCAAGGTAATAGTAAGCGGGATACCGTTCCGGATGCAGGATGCGGTACGCATCCATCGCTTCGGTATACTGGTCCTGTTCCCAGAAATAGGCATAGGTGGAATTGGATGCCATGCGTTTGGTCAGGGCAAGATATTCCCATGACTGGGCGGTGATCAGATTGGCATATTCACACCCGTCCATCGCATTGATCGCTTCGATATCGGACAGCGAAGCTTCGTAATTTCTGACGGTTTCCGGGCTGTCTTTGAGACCTGCCAGGGGGCCGTTTTTTACGGGCTCGGTATAATTGCCGCTGCCAAGATAGACAAACGTTACGTTGAAGAAGAGCAGCACCCCAAGGATGACGCCGACGGCAGAATACTTCCATGCGGGTTTCAGGCTTGACTCCCATATCAGAAGCACGGTCATCGCGCATGCGGTGATCAGCGGGGCGGAGAAGGCGCGCGGCCCGACATTGCTGGAGAGACTGACCGCAAGCGAATCGATCAGGGAAAGCGAAATACAGAGTACGACAGCCGGCTCTGCCGGATAAAGCAGGAGAATCTCGCACCCGAGCAGGGCAACCGGGATCAGCACCAGCATATAGCCGCCCATCTCAGCCTGATACGGCCGGAGAACGCCGATATACAGAATCGACAGCAGACAGATGACCACGGCAACGCGAAGCCATTTCTGCCGCACTTCCTCCGCTGCCCGGCGGTTTTGCAGGACAAGGATGAATCCGGCCGCCATCGGAAGCAGGAAGACATTGAACGCAAGCACCAGCTTTCCCATACTGACCGCAAACTGCCGCACGATGCCGGCGCTGTGAGACGGATCGATCAGGTATTTCAGACAGGAGAAGATCTGCGGGAGGGAAGCACGGCTCAGCACGATTCCAAGGAAGATCACCGCAGCGGTAAGAATGCCGAGAAACTGAACTATCCACCGGGTATGGGAATACCGCGAAGGGCGGACCAGGGTGATGACGGTAAGCACGGCGAATACCGCCGCAAGATAGGGGGTATTCAGCACGGCCCATGCGTACAGGATTCCGCTGAGGTACAGCCGAAGTTTGTCTTCGCGTTCAATCGGGTACAGCATCGCCGAAAGCAGCAGGAAGCCCGGCCCCATGGAGTTATAGGAGAGGGCAAAGGTGTTGTACGGCGCAAACAGCATATATGCGGCTGCTGCGCATACTGCTCCGTATCCGTGGTTCCGGAAGCGCAGATACACCGCAATGCCGATCAGAAGATTGAAGGCAATGTAGAAATACCGAAAGCCGAGCACAATGCCTGCAGTGCTTCCGGTGAATGCATGATACAGCGCCGTCAGCGGCCAGAGAAACACACTGATCATCTGGGCGATATGCCAGTCGTCAAAAAACATCGCATCCCCCTGGAACAGGCGGTAGCCAAGTGTAATGTAAAAATGCTCATCGGCTTCTCCGGTTCCGATCGGGGCTTTGAGAATATGCAGCACAAGAATGACCGCCGCCGTCACAAGAAAGCAGAGATCCGTGCGGGAGAAGACTGGTTTTTTTCGGTTCATCAATCCTATTGTATTGAAAAAGAAGGCATGCCGGACAGATTTTTCTCCGGATTCGGTTTCTTTTCGGAAGCGGCGCACCGGTCTGTCCGTGTTTCACCCAGGAATGATATAATAATTCCGGTTTTCATTATGGATAAAAAACTGCTGAAAAACTATATATACAATATCCTCTATCAGCTGGTTAAAATTGTTCTTCCGCTGATCCTTGCGCCGTATACGGCAACCCATATCGGGGTTTCGCCGCTCGGCCGATACCAGTATGCCGGCGCGATCATGAACTGGTTTATTCTCTTCGGCGTCCTCGGCGTGAATACCTACGGCAACCGGCAGATCGCAAAGGTCAGAGATGATGTAGAGCTCCGCAACAAGACCTTCTTTGAAATTTTTTATATGCAGATATGCAATATGATCATCGCGATGATCGCATATTACGTATTTGTCTCCATAGTATTCAAAGACGGAATGATGTACTACTATCTGACCGGCTTTACGATGCTGGCGACGATGCTGGACATCACCTGGTTCTTCTATGGCGTGGAGGATTTCAAGAAGGCCAGTCTCCGCAATATCATTGTCAAATGCCTCGGGGTATTCCTGATCATGACCTTCTGTAAAACCCCGGATGATATCTGGCTGTATATTCTCATCAATGTCGGTTCCGAGCTCTTCGGACAGGCCATCATGTTCTTACAGCTGCGGAACTATCTGACCTTTCAGCGGGTATCCCTGCGGGATGCCTACCGGCATCATTTCAAGGCCACGTTCCAGCTGTTTGTGCCGACGATCGCAATCTCGGTATATACCATGCTTGATCAGACGATGGTCGGTACCCTTTACAGTAAAGATCACGTGCAGTACTATCAGACCTCAATGAACATCGTAAAGATGTTTCTGATGCTCATCACAAGCATCGGTTCGGTGATGCTGCCGCGGGTAACCAATGTGTTTTACAACGATGCCAACGGCGCTGAAAAGGCGGAAGCGTATATCGGAACCACGATGAAGATTTCCATGCTGCTGGCATTTCCGATGTGCTTCGGCATGATGTCGATCGCAAAATCCTTCATGAGCTGGTATATTCCGGTCTGGCCGATCCTCGGGGATCTGATCATGCTGGGATGCCCGGTCATTATTCTGATCTCAATGTCCAATGTCACCGGCATTCAGTACATGGTGCCGACCGGGATGTACAACCGGTACAGTGCATCGGTGATTGCCGGCTCCTGCGTGAACTTTGCGATCAATCTGATCCTGATTCCGCGCTATGGTGCTTACGGTGCGATCATCGGCAGTATCATTGCCGAACTGACGGTTACCACGCTGCAGCTGCTCATGATCCGTTCGAAGGTGAAGTTTCACTTTCTGCAGCGTTCCTATTTGATCTACATTATCGGGACGGCGCTGATGTCCGCAGTGGTAGTTTCGCTTACAAAGCTGTTTCCGATCGGAACCCTGTATACCCTGATTGAAGTATTTGCCGGTATGGCGGTCTATGCGGCAGTGCTGCTGATCAGCCGGGAAGAACTGACAATGAAAGCGCTGGGTGCGCTGCACCGGCGCGGAGGATCCGCAAATGCCTGAGGTCAGTGTTGTTGTCCCGATTTACAACGTAGCGGCATATCTGCCCAAATGCATTGATTCCGTTCTTGCGCAGACGTTCCGGGATTATGAACTGATTCTGGTCAATGACGGTTCAACCGACGATTCTCCCGCGATTGCCGAAGCGTATGCACAAAAGGATTCCCGGATCCGGGTGGTTCACAAGCCAAACGGCGGCCTCAGCGATGCCCGCAATGAAGGCATGAAATATGCTTCAGGCACCTATATCAGTTTTATTGACAGCGATGACTTCATTGAGCCCGTCATGCTGGAGAAGTGTGTACAGGCCCTGCATGACACCGGCGCGGATATGGTGATCTTTGATTACTATCAGTACTATCAGGCAACCGGGAAAAAAGAAGTGATCACGAACCGGTTTGAGGCGGGGAGAACCTATTCCCTGAGCGATACGCCGGAACTGCTTACCGGCATTGCCAACGCCGCCTGGAACAAGATTTACCGGCGGACGCTGTTCACGGAAAACGGAATTCTCTATCCCTGGGGATGTCTCTATGAGGATCTCGGCACAACCTATCGTCTTCTGGCCCGGGCAGAGAAGGTCACGTTTGTCAATGAGCCGCTCTATGATTATCTCAAAGACCGGCCGGGGAATATCACCGGGGAATTCAACATGCGCGCATATCATGTGCTCGATATGGTCAAAATTACCCTGGATGATTTCAAACGGCTCGGTATCTATGAAAGATATTATGAAGAACTGAAGTATCTCGGCGGCGTCAATATTCTGGAATGCCTGAAAAAGACCCGGACCTGTACGGATACGAAGCTTGTCAATGAATATATTGATGTCTGCTTCTGGTATCTGAAACAGAACTGGCCGGAGTTTCCGAAGTGCCGTTATCCGATCTGCCGGGAGAAATACGACTGGATCTATGCGCACAAAGGATTTCTGAAGCTGTATCTGAAGCTTCGGGGAGGAAGGAGAGCGTCCTGATGAAAGAAGTAACGGTCATTGTCCCGATTTATAACGTTGAGAAGTATCTGCGCGCCTGCTTTGACTCGCTGTTGAAACAGACGTCCGGCTCCTTCGAGGTGCTGGCGGTAAACGACGGTTCGCCCGACAGCAGCCAGGCGATCATTGACGAATATACCGCGAAGTATCCGGACCTCATCCGCGGAATCCAAAAAGAGAACGGCGGCTACGGCAGTGTGCTGCAGCTCGCTATTAAAGAAATCACGACACCGTACTTTCTGGTCTGTGACCCGGATGATACGATCGAACCGGATGCGGTAGAGACTCTGCTGAACCTGGCGAAAGTCAGCGGTGCCGATCTTACCGTCGGCGCCAAGACCTTTGTGTATGAAAGCAGCGAAGACCGGGATTACGATGCGGCATACAACCGGGAGTTCGCCGAACTGAAGCCCAATACGGTATATCGTGCCGGTACGCCGGAGTTTGAAAACCTGTTTTTTCTGGATCCGAGCCCGCACGCCAAGCTTTACAAAAAGAAACTCTCAGAACCAATCGAATTTCCGACAAAGGTCGGCTATACCGACAACCTGCTGTTCTATCTGAATCTTCTGCAGGCAGACAGCGTGATCTACACCGACCGTTCGCTTGCGAATTATCTGATCGACCGCGCCGGAAACTCCATGGGAGATGTGCGGTACAGCGCGATGAGCGGGGAGATCCGCGTCTTCCGCTCGATTGTTGCGCAGGCATCGGCTCTGAAGAATGTGCCGGATATCTTCTGGTACCGGATGTTTGCGTCCTTCAAGTTCATGCTGTACAAGACCAGAAGACTGAACTGCAGCACGGAAGAATATGCGGCGATTCTGGATCAGCTGGAGGAGTTTGTAACGGATCTCAACGTCCATGGGGAAGCGATCCTGCCGTACTATAAGAAGTTCACCCGGGCAAAAGCCATTGAGAGGATGCGCGATGAGGCGCTGCTCGACCCGCGGAAAGAGAAACGGACCTACCGGCGTCTGAAACGGAAGATGTGCCGGGAATATGCATCTGCAGCGAAAGCAGACTGAGCCATATCTGATATACTGATTAAAAGGGAAGGAGGAATCCCATGAAAGACCGGATCCGTAATCGTGCGGCACACTGGAGTATCCCGGTGCTTGCACTGCTTGCCACAATTGTCCCGGTACGTGCGCTCGGCGCACGGTCCGCAGAACCGGCGGATACCGGGGAAACCGTTATCGTTTCTTCCTTCGGAAGAGCCGAAGGAACCGTGGGTGATCTCATGAAGACCTCCTTCATGGAATTCAAGATCAATTCCGCTGCCACAGCGGATCAGTATCAGACGCTGCTGCCGGATGAAGGCATGAAACTGCTGGTGCTGAATATCACAACGCATGTCACCCAGAAAAACCCGCTGGTGCTGTATGACACGGATTATCAGATCCAGTGGGGCGGCGAAGGGGAGCTGGATTACAGCGAACCGGTCAGTTACCGCGATGAATGGGCAGACTTCACCGGATATAAACGCCAGGTGGATCCTGAAAGCCTGGAAGGAATCTTCCCGGGCTCCGGCGTTCTTGCCAGTGATGAGACGGTCACCTATGACTATGTTTATCAGGTGCCGGCGGAGGCGATGAACTTCCGTCTGCTGTTTCAGGAGTATTTCGAGGATGAACGGATCGGAGACCTGTTCCTTGTCACCGTTCCGGCAGAGTCTGCCGGGGTGATCTCCGGGAATCTCGGCGAGATCAAGCCGCTCAGCGGCACGGCAGAGATCGTAAGCCAGGATGCCGAAACACCGGCCGACGGAGAGACCGCACAGGCCGGCTGAAGTCGGATTCCATCTGTGATTGATGTACAACGGGGAACCGGGGCACCGGTTCCTTTTTATATCCTGAAACGGTATAATCTCTAAGGTATATGAGTGAAACAGAACGCAGCACTGCACCGGAAACAGAACCCGTGCAGCAGCCAAAACAGGAGACCTTCCTGGAAGAGGTCTGGGATTTTCTGAAAACCCTGATCATTTCGATGATCGTTGTTTTCGGCATTACCAATTTTATTGTCCGCCCGATTCAGGTGATCGGGTCGTCCATGTATCCGACACTGCAGCCGGATGCGGTCGGCCTTGCAAATATTCTCGGGCGGAAGACGGCAGGTCTCAGCCGTTTTGATATTGCCATCATCTATGTGGATCAGAATAAGGATTATCTCGTCAAACGGGTGGTCGGTCTGCCCGGAGAGACGGTTTCCTATCAGGGCGGCAGACTCTATATCAACGGCGAAGAAGTCGAAGAACCGTTCTTTGATGAAGCCTATGTCTCCGGCTACAACGGCGCGTTCATGCAGGATGTTGCGCCGATCACGCTTGGCGCAAATGAATACTACTGTCTCGGAGACAACCGTCCTGCCAGTAAGGACAGCCGGTATTACGGCCCGTTTACCGACGAACAGATCGTCGCAAAAGGGGCGTTGATTCTGTATCCGTTCAGCCAGTTCGGGGTGAAATCATGGTAGCGGTTCAGTGGTATCCGGGCCATATGGAAAAAGCCCGCCGTGATATGGCAGAGAATCTGAAAGCGGTGGATATGATCATTGAACTTCGGGATGCGCGCATTCCGCTTGCCAGCCGGAATCCGATCCTGGATGAGATGGCGCCTCAGAAACCGCGGCTGATCGTTCTTTCAAAAACCGATCTTGCGGATGCGGAGAAGACCGAAGCCTGGGTGAACTTTCTGAAGACGGAGAACCGGGACTGTCTCGCACTGGATCTGGCAAACGATAAAACGGTAAAGAAACAGATCGTAAACGCATGTGCGGAACTGACAAAGGAAAAACGGGAGCGCATGATCCGGCGCGGGATCCGGCCGCGCGCGATGCGGGCAATGGCCTGCGGTATCCCCAACGCGGGGAAATCGACGCTGATCAACCGGATTGCCGGACGGAACAGCGCAAAAACGGCAGACAAGCCGGGGGTTACGCGGGCTCTGACCTGGATCAAGGCAGACAGCACCCTTGAAATCCTGGACACCCCGGGTGTGCTCTGGCCGAAATTTGAAGATCCCCGTACCGGAAGCCTGCTTGCGGCGACCGGTGCGATCAACGAAAACATTCTGGACCTGAAGGAAATTGCGATGGATACGATCCATGTGATCCGTGATCTGTATCCCGGTGTGCTGGAAGCGGAATACGATGCCTCCGCAGGTACGCGGACGGATGTGATGCTTGAGAAGATTGCGGAGAAACGTCATCTTCTCAAAGAAAACGGAGTGCCGGATATCGACCGGGCTGCCTCGGTGTTTCTTCATGAACTCCGGCGCGGGAAACTGGGCCGGCTGAGCCTGGAAAGTGTAAGTGATGATGAAGCAGAAAAACGTGTGTCCGAATGACTATGAACACGATGCCTGGGCCCAGGGGAAGCTGGTGCTTGGCATTGATGAGGCAGGCCGCGGACCGCTGGCCGGACCGCTTGTGGCTGCCGGGGTTCTGTTTCCAATCGGATATGAGAATCCGGAGATCTATGACTCCAAAAGCATCAGTGAGAAGAAGCGGGAAGCGCTGTTTGAAGTAATTAAAGAAGATGCGCTGTATTATGAGATCGTGATCGTTTCTCCCGAAGAGATCGACCGATGGAATATTTACCGCGCAGACCAGAGGGCATTCGCTGAGATCGCACAGCTGATCCCGGCAGATGTTGTTCTGACGGATGCCATGCCGCTGGAAGGGGACGCAAGGGTGATCCCGCTGGTGAAGGGGGACCGGAAATCGGTCAGTATCGCGGCGGGATCGATCCTTGCCAAAGTCACCCGGGACAGGATCATGAAAGAGTATGACGTTCTGTATCCGCAGTACGGCTTTGCCAAACACAAAGGGTATCCGACTCCCCAGCATCTTGCGGCGATCGAAGAATACGGAATCACGGAGATCCACCGCAAAAGCTTCGGGCCGGTCGCGGCGACCCAGATGAAGCTGAATCTGTTTGATGAATGAAAAGAAAACGGGGAAACCCGTTTTTCGTTTGTATAAGAACAGTATGGAAGTACTGGATAAACGGGAAATACTGGCGCATTACAGCTGGAAGTACGACGGGGACTGGTCGAAGATCGCAGAGGCGCTGCGCACGCACGAGAAGGTAAAACGCCGCCGGGACTGCGGCAGCTACATCACAATCTACGATGACGCATACCCGAAGAATCTGCGCGCGCTGCGCTACCCGCCCTGGGTGCTCTTTTACCGCGGCCGCCTCGATCTTCTGAAGCAGTCGGGATTCACCGTGGTCGGAAGCCGGAAACTGACCGCATATGGAGAATGGGCAACGGAACGGTGTGCGGAACTTCTTTCCGCTCAGCATGTTTTAATCTCGGGTCTTGCGAAAGGGGCGGACGGGATTGTGCACCGGACAGCGATCGCCATGCGGGGAACGACAGTCGGCGTCATTGGCTGCGGGCTGAACGTCCGCTATCCGCGGGAGAATGAGTATCTGTACCGCATGATGGAGAGTGAGCAGCTGATCCTTTCCGAGTACCCGGACACCACCGGAGTGAAGAAACATCACTTTCCGTGGCGGAACCGGATTCTTGCGGCGCTTGGGGACGGGGTGATCGTTACGCAGGCCGCGTTGAAAAGCGGAACGATGGGCACGGTCAGCCAGGCACTGGAGCTTGGAAAGGAGGTATGGTGTGTGCCGTATCCGTACAATGAAGAAGGAGGGCGCGGATGTAATCTTCTGATATCGCAGGGAGCGAATATTCTCTATGATGAGGGTATTCTGGAGGATCTGAGACCGCTCCGTCCAATCTAAGAAAATCTTGCAAAGACAATTTCCATGGGGTATCCTTTGAAATTGTTACCCGCAGTATGAAGTATAAAGAGGCGGTAATGGAGAATATCAAGAATCTGGTGATCGTAGAGTCACCTTCAAAATCCAATACAATTCAGAAGTATCTTGGCAGCGACTATAAAGTTGTGCCGTCTGTCGGACACATCCGCGACCTTTCCACGCACGGAAAAGGCGGCCTCGGAGTTGATGTGGACAACGACTTCAAGCCGGACTATGTCATTTCCAAGGATAAAGACAAGACGGTCGCAGAACTGAAACGGCTCGCAAAAAAGGCAGACCATGTGTACCTCGCAACCGACCCGGACCGGGAAGGTGAAGCGATCTCTTGGCATCTGGCACAGGAACTCGGACTGCCCGAGACAGAAAAGAACCGCGTTACGTTTCATGAAATCACCCACGATGCGGTGCTTGAGGCATTCAAGAATCCGCGTGAGATTGATATGGAGCTTGTACACTCCCAGGAAACGCGCCGTATCCTGGACCGCATCATCGGGTTCAAACTGTCAGGCCTGCTCCGCAGTAAGATCCGGTCCAAGTCGGCTGGACGCGTGCAGTCCGCTGCACTCAAGATGATCGTCGACCGGGAACGGGAAATCGAAGCGTTCCAGGTAACGGAATACTGGACAATCGAAGCACAGTTTGAAAAAGACGGCGTCCGGTTCAATGCGTCGCTCTCAAAAATTGACGGCGAAAAGGCAGAACTCAAAACCGAAGAGGAAGCGGCGAAGATCGTGGAGGCCTGCGGCGGACCGTTTGAAGTCACCGCAATCAAAGAGACCGCAAAGTCCACAAAGCCGTTCAAGCCGTTTATCACATCGACGCTCCAGCAGGAGGCTTCGACCAAGCTGGGCTTCCCGGCAAAGAAGACCATGAGCGTTGCCCAGAAGCTGTACGAAGGCATCGATGTCGGAAAAGGCGAAGAAGGTCTCATCACCTATATGCGTACCGACAGCCCGCGGCTTTCGGATGTTTACACCAA
>CAJOLG010000022.1 GCA_905235315.1 uncultured Solobacterium sp.
GCCGGATTGCCGGTCATACTATTTGATTGGAGGAACAGAAGATTATGGATTTCCAGCTGGATAAACAGCATGAGATGGCTCGTGATCTGTTCCGGCAGTTTGCCGAAACCGAAGTAAAGCCGCTCGCAATCGAAACGGATGAAACAGAAAAATTCCCGCGCGAGACTGTCACCAAAATGCAGAAATACGGTTTTATGGGAATTCCCGTACCGAAAGAATACGGCGGACAGGGATGCGACCCGCTGACCTATGTCATGTGTGTCGAAGAACTCGCGAAAGTATGCGGAACCACAAGCGTCATCGTCAGTGCACACACGTCTCTCTGCATTGACCCGATCATGACATACGGAACCGAAGAGCAGAAGCAGAAGTACCTTGTGCCGCTCGCAAAAGGCGAAAAGCTTGGCGCATTCGCGCTGACGGAGCCGGGAGCCGGGACCGATGCACAGGGTGCACAGACCAAAGCGGTATTTGATGAAGACACCCAGGAGTGGGTTCTCAACGGCTCCAAGTGCTTTATCACCAACGGCAAAGAGGCAGATATCTACATCGTCATCGCGTATACCGATGTGGTGGAAGACAAGCGCGGCCGCAAGCAGAAGCGGTTCTCGACCTTTATCGTTGAAAAGGGAACTCCGGGATTCACCTTCGGTGTCAAGGAAAAGAAGATGGGTATCCGCGGTTCTGCAACCTATGAACTGATTTTCCAGGACTGCCGTATTCCGAAGGACAACCTGCTCGGTGTCCGCGGCAAGGGCTTCGCAAACGCCATGCATACGCTTGACGGCGGACGTATCGGTATCGCTGCACAGGCTCTCGGCCTTGCGGAAGGTGCGCTTGACCGCACGGTTGCGTATGTCAAAGAACGCAAGCAGTTCGGCCGCTCCATCGCGCAGTTCCAGAATACACAGTTCCAGCTTGCCAATATGGCAACCCAGATCGAAGCCGCAAAGCTCCTTGTTTACAAGGCAGCGGAGGCGAAGCGCACACAGAAGTCGTATTCTGTGGAAGCTGCGGAGGCTAAGCTGTTCGCAGCGGAAACCGCAATGGATGTCACTACCAAGTGTGTCCAGCTCATGGGCGGCTACGGCTACATCCGTGAGTATGAAGTGGAACGCATGATGCGTGACGCCAAGATCACTGAGATCTATGAAGGAACTTCCGAAGTTCAGCGCATGGTTATCTCCGGCGCGCTCCTGAAGTAAGAAAGGAAGGCTGAGACAATGAAAATTGTAGTATGCATTAAGCAGGTGCCGGATACAGCAGGCGGAGTCAAGTTCAATCCGGACGGAACACTTGACCGCGCAGCGATGCTGGCGATTATGAACCCGGACGACAAAGCCGGTCTTGAAGCAGCGCTTCGCATCAAAGATGCGGATCCGGAGAATGTCACCGTTACAGCAGTTACCATGGGTCTCCCGAAGGCGGATGCCGTTCTTCGTGAGGCAATGGCGATGGGCGCGGATGACGGCCTCCTGATTACCGACCGTGTACTCGGCGGTGCGGATACCTGGGCTACTTCCTCCACGATCGCCGGTGCGCTCAAGAACATGGAATATGACCTCATCATCACCGGCCGTCAGGCAATCGACGGTGATACCGCTCAGGTCGGCCCGCAGATTGCGGAACACCTCGGAATTCCGGTTATTTCCTACGCAAGAGAGATTCAGGTGGAAGACGGCAGTGTAATCGTCAAACGTCAGTTCGATGACGGATATATGCTCGTCAAGGCTAAGATGCCGTGCCTCATCACTGCTCTTGCTGAACTGAACGATCCCCGTTATATGACACCGGGCGGAATCTTTGATGCATTTGAAAAAGAGATTACGGTATGGGGCCGTGATAATCTGGATGTCGATGATTCCAATATCGGTCTTGCCGGTTCCCCGACAAAGATCGCAAAGGCCAGTGACAAGGTTGCCAAAGGAAAGGGCACGGTTGTCACCCCGGATTCACCTCAGGAAGCCGCAGATGCGATCGCAGCTGCACTGGCTGAGAGGAACATTATCTAAGGAGGTCAACACGGATGAGTTTAGAAGAATATAAGGGCGTATTCATTTACGCACAGCAGGTAGATAACAAACTGTCGAACATCGCGTTTGAACTGCTCGGAAAAGCCCGTGAACTCGCGGCGGATCTCGATGAGAAAAAAGTAACTGCAGTTCTGCTCGGCTCCGATGTGAAGGGTCTCGCAGATGAGCTCGCAGCGTACGGAGCGGATCGGGTTATCGTAGTTGATGATCCGGCACTCAAGGATTACCGTACGGAACCGTATACACAGGCTCTGGCTTCTGTAATCAACGAATTCAAGCCGGAGATCATGCTGGTGGGTGCGACCGCAATCGGCCGTGACCTCGGTCCCCGTACAAGTGCACGGGTAAAGACCGGTCTTACCGCAGACTGCACAAAGCTTGAGATCGGTGATTTCCCGCTCACTCCGGTTCCGGGACAGGAACAGAAGCACAAACAGCTTCTCATGACCCGTCCGGCATTCGGCGGAAACACGATCGCTACGATCGCATGCCCGAACAACCGCCCGCAGATGGCGACAGTTCGTCCGGGTGTAATGCAGAAGATCAGCCCCATCGCAGATGCGAAAGCGGAAGTTGTTGAATACAATCCGGGTTTGAAGGAGAACAACTGCTATGTTGAGATTCTCAAGATCGTCAAGGAAGTCAGCAGTGTTGCGGATATCGCAGATGCGAAGATTCTTGTTTCCGGCGGCCGCGGTGTCGGTTCAAAGGAAAACTTCAAGCTTCTGGAAGACCTCGCTGAGGCAATCGGCGGCACCGTTTCGTGCTCCCGTGCAGTCGTCGACTCCGGCTGGATGCCGAAGGAGATGCAGGTAGGTCAGACCGGCAAGACCGTCCGTCCGAAGGTTTACTTCGCAATCGGTATTTCCGGCGCGATCCAGCATGTTGCGGGCATGGAGGAATCTGACTTCATCGTTGCCATAAACAAGGATGAAAATGCGCCGATCTTCGATGTTGCGGACTATGGAATTGTCGGTGATCTGAACAAGATCGTTCCGCTTCTCACCGAGAAGGTCAAAGCCGCAAAGGCAGCCAAGGCCTGATCTGTTAAGATAACAGATACTGAAATCCCCGGACTCCGGGGATTTTTTTAGGCCTATGTGCGGGAATGGAGAATCTAAAAACCACTCCGCGGGGAGTGGTTTATCCATCAATGCAGGGAAGGGGCAGGGTTACGGACGTTCAACGACCGCCGCACAGCCCATACCGCCGCCGACACACAGTGTCGCAAGGCCTTTCTTCGCATCGCGTTTCTGCATCTCATACAGCAGGGTGACAAGAATTCGTGCGCCGGAACAGCCGACCGGATGTCCCAGGGCAATGCCGCCTCCGTTGACATTCAGTTTCGAATGATCCCATTTGAGTTCCTTCTCAACCGCAACGGACTGGGCAGCGAACGCTTCGTTTGCCTCGATGAGGTCAAAATCATCGACCGACCAGCCGGTCTTGGCGAGCACTTTCTTTGTGGCCGCAACCGGACCGATGCCCATGATTGCCGGATCTACACCGGCAAGATCGCCGTATACCCAGTAGGCAAGCGGCTTGATGCCGAGTTCATTGGCTTTTTCTTCGCTCATGATCACCAGCGCAGCGGCACCGTCATTGATGCCGGACGCGTTGCCGGCTGTGACAACGCCGTCCTTCTTGAACGCGGGCTTCAGTTTTGCGAGGGTTTCCATCGTTGTGCCGGGACGGTTTCCTTCGTCGGTGTCAAATACGATGTCACCTTTCCGGGTTTTGATGGTAACCGGGACGATTTCATCCTTGAAGCGGCCGTCGGCGATGGCTTTTTCTGCTTTCTGCTGGGACTCCACCGAGAAGGCATCCAGCTCTTCCCGGGTGAGGTTCCACTGCTCCGCGATGTTCTCCGCTGTAATACCCATATGATAGTTGTAGAAGGCATCATTCAGACCGTCACGGATCAGAGCGTCTTCCACGGTGCCGGCATTCATACGGTATCCAAACCGTGCTTTGGTCAGAAGATACGGAGCCTGATCCATATTTTCCATACCGCCTGCCACCACAATATCGCGGTCACCGAGGGCAATCAGTTTCGCGGCGAGATTGACGCAGTGCAGACCGCTTCCGCACAGGACATTGATTGTCGTTGCGGGGACTTCAACCGGAATCCCTGCGTTGACAGCAGCCTGACGGGCAGGGTTCTGGCCGTTGCCGGCCTGGATCACATTGCCCATGTATACTTCTTCCACCATTTCCGGTTTGATGCCGGCACGGTTTATCGCTTCTTTGATGACAATTGTTCCGAGCTCTGTAGCGGGGGTATCTTTCAGTGTTCCGCCGAATTTTCCGATTGCGGTACGGCACGCCGCTGCGATTACAACTTTTCTCATTTTATTTGTCTCCAATCTGTAGGCTGTTATTCGTTTTCGTAAATCTTGGCTTCCTCTTCGCCCTGCAGTACACGCAGTGCACCGAGTGCGAGGGCAATCATTTCGCGTTCACCCGGAATCACAACGACCGGTGCGATCCAGCTGACACGGTCTTCAATGCCTTTGACAATAACCTTGTCGTACGCAATACCGCCGGTAAGGATGATGGCATCGATCTTGCCGAAGTTGACAGTCGCAAGGGCTGCGATGTCTTTCGCATGCTGGTAAATAAAGGCATCACGGACAATCTTTGCTTTTTCGTTGCCTTCTTCCACCATCTTGTTTACCGCCCGCATATCCGAGGTTCCAAGATACGCGACAACCCCGGCATCCCCGACAGCGCGCTTCATCATCGCGTCTGCGGTCGGATATTTTCCCGAATAACAAAGACGGATCAGATCGCCGACAGGAACTGCGCCGGAACGGGTAGGTGCGAAGGCACCGTCGCCGTCGAGGCCGTTGTACATGTCGACGCATTTGCCTTCCTTGATGATGAGCGTTGTGCATCCGCCGCCCATATGGGCGACAACACAGGTGACTTCTTCAAATTTCTTTCCGGCCGACTTTGCGTATTCCCGTGTGACGGCCCGGATATTCAGCGCATGGATCAGCGAGCGTCTGGAGATATCCGGCATTCCTGAGATGCGGGCTACCGGCGTCAGCTCATCTACCGCAGTAGGATCCACGATGTAGGATGGCTTTCCCAGCGGATCGGCAATTTTCTTTGCCAGAAGTCCGCCGAGATTTGCGGCGTGGTCACCGTGAAGCGCAACGGTAAGATCGTGAACGATCGCATCATTTACGATATAGGTTCCCGCTTCGATCGGGTGAAGATTGCCGCCGCGGCCGACGCAGGCATCAAGCTTTGTGACATCGTAGTTCTGTTCCCTGAGGTAGTTCATGATGACTTCATACCGGAAGTCAAGCTGATCAATCGTCTTGTCAAATTTTGCCATCTCATCGGCAGAATGATCCAGTACGGTTTCGGAAACCTTCTGATCATCTTCGAAGAGGGCAATTTTTGTTGAGGTTGAGCCGGGGTTGATAGTCAGAATATTGTATGTCATGCGTTCCTCCTTATGCGTTCGCATTCTTCATGCTTTCGGAAATGACAGCTGCCAGGGCGATGGAATTGACCTTTACTTCCTTCGTATCGCTGCGGCTTGTCAGGATGACCGGAGCTTTTGTGCCGGTCAGGCAGTTGCCGTTCTTGATGCCGGGAACCATATGAACGATTGCTTTATACACAAGATTTCCGGCGTGGATGTCCGGGAACACCAGAATGTCGGATTTGCCGGCACACGGTCTGTCCTGGGCGCCTTTCTCGACAGCGGCTTCCTCATAGAGCGCGATATCGAGGGAAAGCGGGCCGTCCACCACACAGCTGTCGCCGAATTCGCCTGCCTCGTATGCCTTGCGGAGCTCCTCCGCATCGACCGTGACCTGCATCTTCGGGTTGACGACTTCCACCGCCGCAAGGGGAGCGACATGCGGTTTTTCGATCCCGCAGGCATGTGCCACTTCAACGGTGTAGTTAATGATTGCCTTTTTGTCCTCAAGTGTGGGATAGGGCATGAATGCGACATCACTCAGAAAGAGAAGATGATCGATTCCCGGGATTTCAAATACGCAGACGTGGGAGAGGGGTTTGCCGGTACGCAGACCGACTTCCTTGTTCAGGACACTCTTCAGAAAATCTTTTGTATTCAGAAGACCCTTCATATACATGTCCGCTTCTCCGTCGTGAACGAGTTTGACAGCTGCCAGGCTGGCAGCTACAGAATCGGGCTCATCAATGATTCTGAACTCCTCCGCATTGATGCCGAGGGTGCCGCAGAGGGCACGGATCTTCGCTTCATCGCCGACCAGTATGGCGTCAACGATTCCGAGATTATGTGCTTCATTGACCGCTTCCAGAACTGCCTGGTCCTGTGCGCACGCGACAGAAAGGACCTTCTTGCTGCATTGTCTGACTTTCGCGAGAAGCTCATCAAATGATTTGCTCATGATATTTAATTTCCTCCTGAATATATTATATAACCGTACAATATGTTAACATATTCACATACCACCGTACAAGAATCTCATAGAGGCAAACGAAGGAAAAGAATATACAGGAGAAAAACCAGATGAAGGTATGTTATCCGGGAACGTTCGATCCCATCACAAAAGGGCACATCGATATTATTGAACGGGCATCACGCATGTTTGACGAAGTGGTTGTGCTGATCATGCACAATCCGGCAAAGAACTGCCTGTTCTCCGAAGAGGAACGCACGCAGTTTATCCGGGATTCCATTGCGGATCTGCCGCATGCGGAAAAGATCCAGGTCATGGTCGGCAGCGGCCTGACCGTAGAATACGCTGCTTCGATCGGCGCATCGGCGATCATCCGGGGGATCCGGGCGGTTTCCGACTATGAATATGAACTGATGCAGGCAACGGCGAATATGTATCTCAATGACCGCGTCGAGACACTTCTTCTGATCGCCCGGCCGCAGTATTCGTTCCTGAGTTCAAGTGTCGTCAAGGAAATCGGAATGAATCACGGTGATATTTCGGAACTCGTTCCGGAACAGATTCTTGAACGTGTAGCTGAGAAACTGCGCAGCCGCTGAACAGCGGATGCCGGTTTCTTTATTTATCGTTTATAATTAGGGTCGATGTCATATACAGGTGCACGGTTTCTGTTGATATTTTTTCCATGCCTGCTGGTTGTCTACTGGCTTTTTCATAAACGGCCGCTGATTCAGAACGCGGTACTGTTGATCGGCAGCCTTTTGTTTTACGCCTCGTTTTCCAAACGGAATACCGCGGTACTGCTTGCTGTCATTGTGATCAGCTGGCTTGCGGGAAACCAAATCGCAAAGAATCGGAAGGCGTTGATTCCTTCCGTGATCCTGGTATTTATCCCGCTGCTGTTTTTCAAATACGGCAGAACGATGCTCGGCCTGTGGTATGTGCTGATGCCGCTGGGCATCTCCTTCTTTACCCTGCAGGCTGCTTCTTATCTGTTTGATATTGCCGGCGGGAAAATTGAGCCGGAGACAAATCTGCTCAATTACGCGCTGTATGTTTCTTTTTTTCCGACTATCGTCTCCGGTCCGATTCACAAGAGCAGGGAGTTCCTGCCGGAAGTGCGCCGCGAAAAAACGCTGTCCTATCGGGAGGCGGTGAGCGGTTGTCTGGTATTTCTCTACGGCGTTTTTCTGAAGATGGTGATCGCGGACCGGATTGCGCTGTTTACCGCCCCGGTATTTCAGTATTACTCCGGCTATGAGGGCGGGGTGATTCTTGTTGCGGCGCTGCTGTATTCCGCTGAGATCTACTTTGATTTTTACGGCTATACCTGTATGGTCAGCGGGATTGCCCGGCTGCTTGGGTACCGCCTGAAAGAAAACTTCTTTCAGCCGTATTTTGCGGTTTCCATCGCAGACTTCTGGAAACGCTGGCATATGTCGCTTACTTCCTGGCTGACGGAATATGTCTATTTCCCGCTCGGCGGAAACCGGCGCGGACGCCTTCGGAAGTATCTCAATATTATGATTGTATTTCTGGTCAGCGCGCTCTGGCACGGCACCGGAATGCAGTTTGCGGTCTGGGGTCTTTTGCATGGAATCTACCGGATCGCGGAAGAACTGCTTGCGCCGGTGAAAGAGAAGGTGCTGAACCGGATGAAGATTGATTCCTCCCGGACAGGCTGGAAGGTGCTGGAGCGTATCCGGGTGTATCTTCTTGTGACATTCGCATGGGTATTCTTCCGGGCACAGGATGTTCCTGCAGCCTGGGGATTTCTGACCCAGTTGTTTCATCACTTCAGCCTCCATGTATTCTTTGACGGAACGCTGTTTCAGCTGACACTGGATGAAACGCACTTCCGGGTGCTGATTCTCTGTATCTTATGTGCAGCGGCAGTATCCCGTTACCGGGAGAAAGGAGTCAGGGCGGAGGATCTTTTCGATGAGAATCTGATAGTGCGATGGACACTGATTCTGGTGCTGCTGTTTGCGGTGCTGATTTTCGGTGTCTACGGACCATCCTATGATGCGGCGAGCTTTATATATGCAAACTTCTGAGAAAACTATGCGGGCGGCAGCCGGACGGTGCTTAAAACTGATTGTATTTCTGCTTATCGTGCTTTTCCTGTGGCTCACGGTGCGGGATACGCTTGTCATGAAGCGGGATGACGGGATCACTTCCGTAAAGGTTTACTATGAGCAGCCTGCCGGCACCGTCGATGTGCTGTTTGCGGGCAGCTCCCACGCCAGCTATAACATTGCGGCGGAAGAACTCTGGACACGGTACGGGATCACGTTTTATCAGCTCTGGGGTTCCAGCCAGCCTATGTGGAATACGTATCATTTCCTGGTTGAGGCGTTCAAAACACAGACGCCGCGCGTGGTCATGATGGATGTATACGGGGCCCTGAACAGCGAAGAATACAGTGATGAAGCGCGTCAGGCAACGAATACGCTCGGACTGCGCATAAGCCCGAATATGATGGAAAACATCATGGTTTCCGCACCGAAAGAGCGGTGGGGAGAGCTGTTTCTGGGGCTGCCGATTTACCACGACCGGTTTTCCGAACTGTCAGCGGAGGACTTCATCTACTATCCCTGGAGTAAGGATTCGCTGGCGGATAAAGGCGGCCTGCCGATCTATGGAACGCATGACAATGCGGTAATCACAACGGCAGATACGGAAAAACGGCTTCCGCTGTCGGAAAAGCAGGAAACCTATCTTCGCCGGATCATCGATCTCTGTCGTGACAAGGGGGTATCGCTGGTGATGATGGTGACGCCGACCGTCGACCGGGCGGACGAACAGCCGTACTACAATACGATCGCGGATATCTGCAGCGCAGAGGGAGTTCCGTTTGTGAATATGAATCAGGAAGATGACATACTGATTCTTCCTTCAGACATTTCCCTTGATGATTCCCATCTCAATATGAACGGTGCGAGGAAAACCGGCGCCTATATTGCGGAATACCTGCATGAACATTATGATCTTCCGGATCATCGGAGTGATCCTGCGGCGAAAAGCTGGGAAACGTATGTCCAGAACAAGAACACTGGTTATATCAGGCTGCTGAAAACGCCGGAAGAGTTTGCGGAGGAAGTTCTGCGACAGGGGTATGAGGTGCTCTTTGTACGGTATGGAGAGAAGACGGCGGAAGATCATGGTTTTCAGTCTCTTGCGGCGGGATCGCTTCCGAACGGGGAAGGCGCCTGGCTGATCCGCAGCGGCAGCGCTGAACCGCTGAATCTCTCACCTGCACAAAGCACCTGTGCTGTTTATAATACGGATGTAACCATAGGATTATCAGATCGTTCCTTTTCGATTGACCTTGTCATCGACCCGGTATGGAAGGAAGAGGGAATTATCGCGGCAGTTTATGATCCTGCTCATGAATGCTGGATTGATGCGGTATACTGCTCGGAATCAGAACCGGACAATATGGAACATCTTGAATTCCGCTGAATATGAATGATCATAGAAGACAGAGAGGAAACCCAGTATGCGAAAAAACTTTGGACAGAAAACGATCATTACACCGCTTCCGGTACTGATTCTTGCGACCTACGATGAAAACGGCGTGCCCAACGCGATGAATGCCGCATGGGGAGGACAGTACGATGCCAATGAGATCTTTGTCAGTCTTTCAAAGCACAAAACAACGGATAATCTGCTCCTGAAGCAGGCCTTCACGGTCAGTTTTGCGACGGCGGAAACCGTCACGGAATCGGATTATTTCGGAATGGAATCCGGCCGCAACGTAAATAAGATCGAAGCTGCCGGGTTTACCGTCACAAAGAGCGAATATGTGGATGCGCCGGTAATCGATCAGTATCCGCTGACGCTGGAATGCCGGGTTAAAGAACTGCAGGATGATAAAGAAGGATATATCCTGATCGGCGAAGTCGTAAACATGAGTGCGGATGAATCCATTCTCACAGACGGGGAAGTCGATCTTGGAAAACTCCGGCCGATCATGTTCGACAGTGCCGCAAACAAATACCGTGTGATTGGTGAGGCGGTCGGTGATGCATTCGCATGCGGTGCCGGACTGATACAGAAATGACATTTGAAATCGTTGTAAATCCGGCTGGGGCAGGCGGCCGCGGAAAAGGTACCTGGGAGTCCCTTGAGCCGATGTTTCAAGGCACAGAATATAATGTGCATTATTCTTCGGAAGACCGCAGTATCCGGGAAATCGTGCATGATCTCACTTCACAGGGCAGGCCGGTTAATCTTGTTATTCTCGGCGGCGACGGATCGATGAATGAGGCCGTCAACGGAATCGCGGATTTTTCGCTTGTCCGGCTCGGACTGATACCGAGCGGCTCGGCAAATGATCTTGCGAAAGATATCGGGGTTGCACCGACGGCAGAAGAACAGGTCGCGCGGATTCTCAGGGGAGAAGCCGTACGTTCCATCGATGTCGGTGAAGTCATTCTGCATAACTGGCAGGACCCGGATAACGGGCTCGGCCCGACGGAAGGAGAACAGCGGATGCGCTTCAATGTCAGCTGCGGAGTCGGCTGGGATGCGGAGATCTGTTACTGGGCCGACCACTCTCCCATGAAAAAAACGCTGAACCGGCTGCGGCTTGGGAAACTGATCTACATCGCGGAAGCGATCCGGACGGTGTTCGGGATGGATCCGTTTGAATGCAGGGTGAATGCGGGAGACCAGACCGGGGTTCTGGATAAATGCGTCTTCTGTGCGGTGATGAATCATCGCTTTGAAGGAGGCGGGTTCATGTTCGGCCCGCATGCGAAAAACGATGACAGGATCCTGGATATGTGTGCCGTCAATGATATTTCGGTACCTGCATTCTTCATGATGTTTCCCAAGGCATATCAGGGAAAGCACTTTGAGTCGGATTATGCCTATGAAGTGCGGGCAGAGGAATTCCGGTTTCAGACCGCCAAGCCGGTGTTTGTTCATACCGACGGGGAGGTACGGTGGCTTTCGTCCGATATTTCCGTCCATCTGCTGGAAGAAAAACTGTGCCTGCTTTTTTAGGGCGTGCTAGTATATTGCATGGAGGATTACAGACATGAAAGAATATAAGCCAGTTTCCAGCGGTAAGGTAAGAGAGATCTACGATGACGGCGATACGCTGATCATGGTCGCAAGCGACCGCATCAGTGCATTTGATGTCATCCTGAACAATGAGATTACCGATAAAGGACGAATCCTGACCGGGATGTCCCGCTTCTGGTTTGATCTCACAAAGGACATCATTCCGAACCATATGATTTCGGTCGATACCGCCGATATGCCGGAATTCTTCCGGACGGACTGGTTTGCCGGACGCTCCATGAAGTGCCGCAAGCTGAAGATGATCCCGATCGAGTGCATTGTCCGCGGATACATTACAGGCAGCGGCTGGGCGAGCTATCAGAAGAACGGAACCGTGTGCGGAATTGAACTTCCGGCCGGTCTGAAGGAATGCGAAAAACTTCCGGAGCCGCTTTATACGCCGAGCACAAAAGCAGAACTGGGCGATCACGATGAGAATATTTCGTTCGAGCGGTCCATTGATGTGCTCGAAGCGAAGTTCCCCGGAAAGGGAAAGGAATATGCGGAGAAGATCCGTGATGCGTCGCTGACCCTGTACAAGACCTGTGCGGATTACGCACTGTCCCGCGGGATCATCATCGCGGATACCAAATTTGAATTCGGCCTGGATGACAACGGCAACGTCGTAATCGGCGATGAAATGCTTACACCGGATTCGAGCCGTTTCTGGCCGCTGGAAGGCTATGAAGCGGGAAAGAATCAGCCGAGTTACGACAAGCAGTTCGTGCGGGACTGGCTGAAGGCAAATCCGGACAGCGGATATACGCTGCCGCAGGATGTGATCGACCGCACGATTGAAAAGTATAAGGAGGCATATGAGCTTCTGACCGGCAGCCCGTTCTGAGGCACTGCGGTACAGGGAAGTGAACCCATTGAAGACACTCATTCGTTCGCCGAATCATGAGTGTCTTTTCAGTCAAAAGGCAGGACAAATGACCCGTGTTCCTGTAATATGAAAAAACCGGAAAAACAATTATGACAGAAGATATTTTACGTTTATTGATGGATTCATTCTGGAAGATCCTTCTTCCCGGACTTACGGTAACCATTCCGCTTACCGTGCTGGCGTTTTCTATTGCCATGGTCATCGCAATCATAACTGCGATGGTGCAGTATGCCGAAATTCCCGTTCTTCGGCAGATCGCCCGGTTTTATATCTGGGTGATCCGCGGAACACCGCTGCTGGTACAGCTTTATGTCGTGTTTTTCGGACTTCCCAGTATCGGCATTAAAGTCGCGGCCTTTCCGTCCGCCGTCGCGGTATTTGCGGTCAACGAAGGCGCCTATTGCGCAGAGACCATGCGCGCTGCCATCGAATCGGTTCCGGCCGGACAGATGGAAGCCGGCTACTGCGCAGGGATGAATTACCTTCAGATCATGCGCCGGATCGTTCTTCCGCAGGCATTCCGCACGGCGTTTCCTCCGCTGTTCAACTCGCTGATCGGAATGGTGAAGGATACGAGTCTTGCCGCAAATATTACGGTTGCGGAAATGTTTTTCGTTACCCAGCGGATCGCCGGCCGTACCTATCAGTTCATGGCACTGTATCTTGAACTGGCACTGATCTATCTCATTTTCTCTACCGTGCTTACCAAAGTGCAGGCATACGGAGAGAAACGCCTGAATTCCTATGGAGGAAATAAGATCTGATGACACTGTTGGAAGTAAGAAATCTGCATAAATCATTCGGCGATACTGTTGTGCTCGACGGCGTCAGCTTATCGGTAAACAAGGGAGATGTCATTGCGGTGCTTGGACCCTCCGGCAGCGGTAAGACGACGTTTCTTCGCTGTATCAACTTTCTGGAAACCTCAGATTCCGGAACCCTTGTGTTTGACGGTGCGGAACATGATATGGCACATATTACCCGAAAAGAGATTGCCGAGATCCGGCTTCATACCGGGTTTGTGTTTCAGAATTACAATCTTTTCCGAAACAAGACCGCGCTGCAGAATGTGACGGAAGGGCTGATTGTCGCACGCCATATGGACAAAGCGGCCGCGGAAGAAAAGGGAATGCGGATGCTTGAAAAAGTCGGCATGGCAGACCGCGCCTCACATTATCCGAGCCAGCTTTCCGGCGGCCAGCAGCAGCGGGTTGCGATTGCCAGAGCACTCGCGGCAGACCCGGAGATCATTTACTTTGATGAGCCGACGTCTGCGCTCGACCCGGAGCTGATCGGGGAGGTGCTTTCGGTCATGCGTCAGCTTGCGGATGAAGGCATGACGATGATCGTTGTGACGCATGAAATGGATTTCGCACAGAACGTTTCTTCCCGGTCTGTGTTTATGGAACACGGAAAAATCGTCGAGGAGGGAGAGTCAAAGAGCTTTTTCGCCGCGCCGAAGGAAGAACGCACAAGAGAGTTCCTCCGGCTTGAGGATCGTCGCTTCTGAGCATGCGATTCATGATAAAATCTGACTATGATCACTAAGTATGAGAATTTCAGACAGATAATCGAGGAAGGTGCGCGCCGATACGGCAGCCGCACTGCGCTTCGCACGGCCGGAACAGACGGCTCCTTTTCGGATATTTCCTACCGCGAGCTCGCTGACAAGGTTCTGGCCCGCGCAGAATTCCTTGCGGATCAGCCATGGCATACCGCCGGGCTTTACGGACCTGCCTCCGATGCGTGGATCATTGATCTTTTCGCCGCCCCGATTGCCGGCAAGCGTACGGTACTGCTTGACCCTACCCAGAGCGCGGAAACGGTGCAGGAGCTGATCCGGGAATACGGCATCGAAGCGGTTCTTCCGGAGAATCCGGGCTTCTCTGCGGACGCTTCTGAAAGCGGGGAGCCGGAATACCCGGGCTGCCTACTGGTATTTACAAGCGGGACAAGTGCTTCCAATAAAGCCGTTGTGCTGAGTCAGAAGGCGCTGACCTACTCGGCCTGGAACGGGCAGTCGATGCTGGCGTGCGGGCCCGGGGATACGATCGTCTCGATGCTGCCGCTGAGCCACGTGTTCGGCCTTGTGTGCACGGTTCTCTGGCCTCTGAGTTTCGGGGCATGCGTCGGAATCGGGCGCGGAATGCGGTATTATGCCGAAGATCCGAACGTCTACCGCACAACGATTCTTGTGACCGTACCCACATTGCTTTCCTATCTGCTTGCCGGAGATGCCATCAACGAAGAATGCCATACGGTTCTCATCGGTGCTGCACCGTGCAGTGAACGTGTGCTGAATA
>CAJOLG010000023.1 GCA_905235315.1 uncultured Solobacterium sp.
TCCCTGTTCGGGGATCTGCGCTTTATTGTCATTGACGAGATTCACTCGTTACTGCGGGGAGACCGGGGTCTTCAGACATTCTGTCTGATTGAGCGGCTCTGCCGCGCCGCCGGCTGTAACCCAAGACGGATCGGGTTATCCGCAACGATCGGGAATCCGGAAGAAGCCGGGGAATTTCTCGCGGCGGGAAGCGGACGGGGAACCGTCATACCGAAGTTTGAAGGCGGGAATGAAGTATGGCGCCTCAGTATGGAGCACTTTTACAACACCGACCCGCAGGCGGATGAAGACAAGGATCTCTCTTTGATCGAAGAAACCCCGGTGACCGAAACCGCATCCGATACCGCTCCGGCGGCAGCGGATCCCGGCATCGGCTATATCTTTGAACATACCCGGGGAAAGAAATGCCTGATCTTTACCAACTCCCGGGAAGAATGCGAAAGCGTCTGTCAGACCCTGCGGCAGTACTGTGAAGTGAACCGGGAACCGGACCGGTTTCTGATCCACCATGGAAATCTCTCTGCCTCCTACCGGGAGAGCGCGGAGATGGATATGAAGGATGATGACAATCTCATGTCGGTCTGCGCCACCGCAACCCTGGAGCTTGGCATTGATATCGGACGCCTCGAACGGGCGTTTCAGATCAACGCACCGTTTACGGTATCCGGCTTCTTACAGCGGATGGGACGCACCGGCCGCCGGGGAGATCCGGCAGAAATGTGGTTTGTCATGCGGGAAGAACGTCCGGAGGCGAGAGCCATGATCGGGGATTTTATTCCCTGGTATCTGATTCAGGGCATCGCGTTGGTACAGCTGTATCTCGAAGAGCGCTTTGTGGAGCCGCCCCGGACCGGGCGGTATCCCTACAGCCTGCTGTATCACCAGACCATGAGTGTTCTGGCGTCCCAGGGAGAGATGACCCCTGCCGAACTGGCATCCCGGGTGCTGACCCTGAACTGCTTCAAAACCATCTCCCAGGACGATTACCGGATTCTTCTAAGGCATCTGATCAAAACCGACCATATCACGCAGACCGAAACCGGCGGTCTGATCACCGGGCTTGCCGGGGAGCGGGTTGTGAACAGCTTTAAATTCTATGCGGTCTTCCAGGAGAATGTGGAATATACCGTACGCACCGCTTCCGAACAGCTCGGCACAATTGTCAAACCGCCCCCTGCGGGAGATAAGATTGCGATTGCCGGCCGGGTTTGGCGCGTGGAAGATGTGGACCACAAGCATAAGACCGTCTATGTCACGCTGGTCAAAGGAAAAATCCCCGCCTACTTCGGGGATGTGGCGGGAGATATTCATACCCGCATTCTGGAGCGGATGTACGGGGTGCTCAATGAAACCGCGCAGTACCCGTATCTCATGAACCATGCGGTATTCCGCCTTGCGGACGCACGAACCGTTTTTGAAAAAGCCAACATGGCAGAAAAGCCCCTGATCTTCCTCGGCGGAAAGATGTGGGCCCTGTTCCCCTGGCTTGGCAGCTATGCCTTCCTTGCGCTGGAGCGCTTTCTCAAACTGCGCTGCGGCAAGCGGCTGGGTCTCAAGGCACTGAACCCCTACCGGCCGTACTACATGGAATTCACGATGGACGCAGGTGAAGCGGAATTCTACGAAATCGTGCGGGAAGAAGCCTTAAAAGAGTTTGACCCTCTCGAGCTGGTATATCCCAACGAAGTACCGGTATTCGAGAAGTATGATGAATACGTCCCGGACGAGCTGATCCGCAAGGGATTTGCGTACGGTGTACTGGACATTCCGGGTATGAAGGAGCGAGTTCTGTCGTGGAACGAAGTGAAACAATGAGACATGCATTAACGTCAGTTCTGTTATGGTTCACAATACCTGCGTTAGCCGCCTGCGGCAGCAGCGATACCGCAAAAGAAGAGCCGGTATCCGCAGCGGAAGAAGCGATTGTCGAAGCGGAAACACCGGAGCCGGAAACGAATCCTGCATCCATACTGTATATCGGCCATGCGAGCCTTCGCATTACCACACCGGAAAACAGGGTCATCTACATTGACCCCTATGCGCCGGGCGATTACAGTCTGCCGGCAGATCTCATTCTGGTAACGCATGACCACTACGATCACAACAATGTGAGCCTGATCGAAACCCGTGCAGAAGATTGTGAAGTCATCACCCGGATCGAAGCACTGGCCAATGGCGAACACCAGACGTTTGATTTAGACGATGTGACGGTAGAAGCAGTGGAGGCAGGAAACAACCCCAACCACAGCATCACCCAGTGCGTCGGGTATGTGATTACCCTGTCCGATGGTGTGAAGATCTATGTCAGCGGCGACACCTCAGCAACAGAACAAATGAATGAGATGGCGTCAATGCATATCGATTACGCCTTCTTCTGCTGTGACGGGCAGTACAACATGGGCACTGCGGAAGCTGCCGAATGTGCGGAAGCGGTACAGGCGGCCGTGAATATCCCCTACCATACGATCGTGCAGGACGGCGTTTATTTCAGCCGCGAACAGGCGGAAGCCTTCCCGGTGACGAATAAAGTCATTATCGAACCGGGAGAAACCTTCGATCTCACTGCGCATTGAGCAGAATAAAGAACTCATTGAAAACGGCATCGGATTTCCATGCGTGCATGGTTTCCGATGCTTTTATGTAAGGCACAGAAAAAAGAGATTCGGTCCGCTCCCCGCAGGAGAACTCCGGAATCTCTCAGTTTGCTGTTTTATTCTTCCGCTGCCGCATACCGCGGCTTCTGCTTTGTCTTTGCCCGCTTCTCCCGGAAAAACTCGGACAGTATCTTTGAACACTCCTCTTTCAGAATCCCGCCGGTGATTTCTTTTGGATACACCCCGATATGCGGAATCTCCCGAACCTGAATCCGGCTGACAACCGCGCCTCCTTTCGGGTCTTCGGTGCCGTAATAGAGATGGTTGAGTCTGGAAAGGCTGATTGCGCCGGTGCACATCATGCAGGGCTCCAGGGTGACATAGAGATCACAGTCGTTCAGGCACCAGTTATTCAGCTTCTTTGACGCCTTCTGAATTGCGAGAAACTCCGCGTGGGCGGATGCCTGCTGGTTTTTCTCCCGCAGATTATGGGCCCGGGCAATGATCTTTCCGTCTTTTACAATGACCGCCCCGACCGGCACTTCATCGATCGCTCTGGCTTTTTCCGCTTCTTTTAAGGCAGCCCGCATATATGTTTCCGCTGTGTTCTCTTTCATTTGTCCGTTTCCTTCCGGTCATTGGTGGTTCGCTGTGTTTATTGTATCAGTCAGCCCGGATCTCCGGATTGAAAAATCCAACCGCGGCGGATCCAACAAAAAAGGCACACCCAGCCAGAGGTTTGTATGGCTGCTTCCTTCCGGACCTGACCAGGTTGTATACATAGCTGCTGTGCCGAACCTATTATAGCAGATGGTTTGTAATTTGCGACCCCTTTCAGATCCGATGTATCACAAAGGCATCAAATACCGCATATACCTCCCGCAGCACATAGGCCGGAAGACAATACCACGGGGTTGCGGCTCTGACCGGGGATGGATGAAGTCCGTTGCGCTTTGCGCAGAGACAGGCGCGGGCCAGATGAAATTCACTGGTGACCACCGCGACAGTTTCACTCAGATGCCGGTCCTCGATGATCTTCGCGCTGAACCGGAGGTTTTCCGCCGTTGTGCGGGACTGATCTTCACAGTAGATGCGTTCTTCGTCCACGCCATGGCGCATCAGCTCCTGTTTCATGGATTCCGCTTCACTGACCGGCGCACTTCCGAGCTGTCCGCCGCTCACAATGACCGGCACATCCGGATGGTCGCGGAGATAGTCCAGTGCCGCATCCACCCGTTTCTGCATCACGGCGGACGGCGTTCCGTCCGAATCGACCCCGCAGCCAAGAATAATCACCGTCGCATCCTTCTCCGGCTGGGTTTTCGGTACCGCAAAGATCATAAAGCCAATCGTCAGGAGAATAATTCCTCCGACCAGCAGGCCGATCGGTTTTGCGATACGGAACAGAGCCAGTCCGGTCTTCGTCAGAGAACTGCGGTTCCATCCGGCAATGCCGTATGCGGTCAGACAGACGCCGATCACGGCACCGGAGAGACTGCCGATATTCTGGTAGTGCATCCCGATTTCTCCGCAAAACAGCAGAGTCAGGACAATTCCGGCTGCCGTAATGAATGTATATCGCTCATTTTTGACTGATTTTTTCATAAATTGTTTCACGTGAAACACTCGGGGGTGTTTCTTCTTCTATTGTATACGAAAAGAGCCGGTTTCACCCGGCTCTTCGGCTTCCTTCTTACAGTGCGTTCTTTTTCTGCTCTGCCGGCAGGAGTTTTTCCTGGCCGCCCATATACGGACGGAGCGGTTCCGGAATCCGGACGGATCCGTCTGCCTCGAGGTTGTTTTCGAAGAACGCGATTAACATCCGCGGCGGCGCGACGACTGTGTTGTTCAGTGTATGCGCGAAGTAGTTGCCCTTTTCACCCTTGATGCGGATGCCGAGACGGCGTGCCTGGGCATCTCCGAGGTTCGAGCAGCTGCCGACTTCGAAGTATTTCTTCTGACGCGGGCTCCATGCCTCAACGTCACAGCTCTTTACCTTCAGATCTGCCAGATCCCCTGAGCAGCATTCCAGTGTCCGCACCGGAATATCCAGGGAACGGAAGAAATCAACGCTGTTCTTCCAGAGCTGGTCGTACCAGTACGGAGAATCTTCCGGTTCGCATACAACGACCATTTCCTGCTTTTCAAACTGGTGAACCCGGTAAAGTCCGCGCTCTTCAATTCCATGTGCGCCGACTTCCTTGCGGAAACACGGGCTGTAGGAGGTCAAAGTATACGGGAGGTTTTCCTTCTTTACGGTTCTGCCCATGAAGCGGCCGATCATGGAATGTTCGGAGGTTCCGATCAGATAGAGGTCTTCCCCTTCGATCTTGTACATCATATTCTGCATTTCCGCAAAGGACATGACGCCGTTGACCACACTGCCGTGAATCATAAACGGCGGAATGAAGTAGGTAAAGCCGCGGCCGATCATGAAATCCCTCGCATACGCAAGAATCGAGGAATGAAGCCGGGCGACATCTCCCATCAGATAATAGAATCCGTTGCCGGAGGTATTGCGGGCACTGTCAAGATCCAGGCCGTCCAGCGCATCGAGGATGTCGGTGTGATACGGAATCTCAAAATCGGGCACGACCGGCTCGCCGAACCGCTCGATTTCCACGTTTTCACTGTCGTCTTTTCCGATCGGAACCGACGGATCGATGATGTTCGGGATTAACATCATCCGCTGGCGGATTTCTCCTTCCAGCTCCGTTTCCTTCACTTCCAGGTTCTGCAGCTCCACTTCCAGGTCCTTTACCTTTTGTTTTGCGGCTTCCGCCTCTTCTTTCAGACCCTGGCCGAACAGCTTGCCGATTTCCTTGGAGATGCGGTTGCGGTCTCCGCGCAGTGCGTCTGCCCGGGTCTTCGCCTCGCGGAACTCCTTGTCGAGCGCAGCGACTTCGTCGACGAGCACGAGTTTCTCGTCCTGGAACTTTTTCCGGATGTTCTCTTTTACAGCCTCCGGATTCTCGCGAATCAGTTTAATGTCAATCATACACGTCCTCCAATAAATAAAAACCATCATCACTGCGGGACGATGGTTGATCGCGGTGCCACCCTGCTTGCCGTAATGTTTCACGTGAAACAATTACGACCTCTCATTTCCGGATAACGGGCGGTGCCGGAAGGGATTGGCTTCTACTCCGGGGCGGACTTCCTCATGACCTGTGACCGTTCGCATCCTCCACGGTCTTTCTGAAAGCAGGCATCCGAGTACTTTTCCCCATCTTCGTACTGACGTCATTTAAACAAACGAACCGGGGTTTGTCAAGATTCCTGCGGCTGTGCTAGTATGAGCGGGAAAGCAGGTGAACATCTTGAAGAAACTCATTCTGGCCTTCCTGAGCACGGTGCTTCTGCTTACCGGCTGTAAGAACCGCAATTCCGACAGTGGCGTCTCCGCAACGGAGTACGGCCCGACGGTGGAACAGGATCCCCGCACCGATGAAGAAAAAGAACTTGAAATGATCCGCGGCTGTATCAATGACTACAATATCAACCGCATTCCGGAGATCGAAGAATATCTCAACACGCAGCTTCATCCGCTGCCGATCGAGGTGGAAACCCTGCCGGATATTTCAAGTCTCAAAGATCTGACCGAAGAGCCGGCCTATACCGAAAACTCAAATGTGTTCTATGCGGCCAGCTATATAGTAGAGGATAAATATAAAATAATCTTTCTGATTTTCAATCCCACCGGCAACTCCTTCTGGCTGAACGGCCGGGTGCTGTTTCAGATCGATCCGTCGCTTGTCGAATATGACCGGCCGGACTTTGCGGAATACCGCGAAGCGATGAGCCGGTTACTGGCGAATGAGAAACAGGTGCTGAACTGGCTGTACGGTCTGGATCTTGAACTTGGATCCGAAGGCCCGTATGCCGGATACCGTCAGGTGCTGTCCATGGGCGGAACTCCGATTACTTCGATCGCCGATATCAAAGCGATCGCCGAAGCGGTCTTCACCCGGCAGTATCTCGAAGACACGTTCTACTACAGCTGTTTCTACAGTGAGACGCCGATGTTCAAAGAAGCCGACGGCAGTGTCTGGTGTGCCGCGAGCGATCTCAACACCCAGGAACCTTCCTATACCTACAACCCGCATTACATCATTGCGGCGAAGGAGGAGGGGAATACGGTGTATATGGATATGCTGGCGGACAGTGTGGGAGAAATCCAGCCGGATATCAAACGCCTGACAATGGAACGTACCGAAAACGGATACCGTCTTCCGTCCGCATACTGATTCCCGGCAAACCATTCCTGCATGGATGTCATTCCATGCCGGGCATGCACAGCCCGCTTTGAGAAATTCTTCACAATGCGTTGTACGAACCCTACTTTTGTGATATATTAAAAACACAATAATATCGTGGGGGAAAATAACAAAAATGCCAAAGAAATTGAGTGCGTATCAGAAAAAGCTCGAGTATAACAACGCGTATAATCGAGACAATTACCGCTCGTTTTCAATCCGGTACGGAAAAGAAAGCGAGAAGAAGATCATCCGCTGGCTTGAGAAGCAGGACAGCGTGAAGGGCTATATCACCGGCCTGATCGAGGCAGACATGGAAAAACAGAAAGCGGCCCGCAAATCCGCCGCAAAGAAACCTGCCGCCAGAAAAACCGCAAAGAAATAATTCCGGTTTCTCCGTCTTTCATTGATTTCATCCAAAAACGATTGCGTTTCCTGCGTAATCGTTTTTTCATTCCCGCATGTTCTGTCTCCTCCCGTTTCCTCTCATCATGCATGCATGTTATCCGGTTTTGCCGGATTTTTTCAGCCCAAAACCGGCACGAAACCGGGGCCGGAACCGGCAGAACAGACGCACAGAAACTGCTTTCTGAAACCGTGCGTTTCCTGACGCGTGCGGTTTATAACCCCGCCGCGGTGCGGTAAAATGGGTGCGCAACCGGCGGTTGCGGAAGAATTTTCTGAAAACGCACCCGGCAGTTGGCAGACATTTTGCCGGTTTTCGTGCAGAATACTATCGAAAAGGGGAAGAATTATGATCGGAGAAAAAATCGCAGAACTCAGAAGAACGAACAATATGTCGCAGGAGGAGCTTGCGGACCGGCTGGGAATCAGCCGCCAGTCAGTATCCAAGTGGGAGAGCGGACAGAGTCTTCCCGATATTGAAAAGCTCCCGCTCCTTTCCGATATTTTTCATGTATCGATTGATTATCTCGTAAAAGAAGATACCGTGCCGGCAGTGCAGCTTTCAGCCGACGAAGAACCCGCTTCCCAACCGGAGGACACCCCGTACCGGGATGCCCGGTTTCGCGACTGGGAAGAAGCCGTGCGCAAAACCTTTTTCTCCGCTGCGCCGAAGGAAGAGACCGAAAAATACATCCTGCGGAAAGAGGAGGCCGAAGAATTCATTGAACTCAGAACCAGAAAGGGCGAGCTCGTCGCCCGGAGCACCGCGGAGTGTGTCGGCTCCGTTGTCCCGGTTCTGATCATGGCGGCCCTTTCAGAAGGAGTTTCCGCCGTGAATGAATCTGCCGTTCTGCTTGGGGTTGTGGGAATGTTTCTCATGATCGCCCATGCGGTTTCCGGATTTATCCGCTCCGCCGGAATCGGATCCCAGTATGCGTTTCTCGATAAAACCGAACTTCTGCCGGAATATGACGCAGAAGAAGTGATCGAAGCCCGCTGCCCGGAACTGAAACAGAAAAGCCGCTCGGATGCCGCTGTCGGTGTGGTATTGTGCATCCTCTCCGTCACACCGTTATTACTGGCGGTTGCCCTGACGGAGCTTACGGATTTTACTGCGCTTCTTTGTGTCTGTGTCATGTTTGGAATGATTGCGGATGCGGTACGCCGCTTTGTCAAAGCCGGGTTTGCGGCGGGGATCGCAGACCGTCTCATGCAGGAAGGGGACTATGCCGTAAAGACAAAACAGCAGATTGATTTCAAGTCGATTTACTGGTCGGTGATCACTGTGATCTATTTCTCCTACAGCGCCGTAACCGGTTCCTGGGGAACCAGCTGGATCATCTGGGTCATTGCCAGAATTGCCTGGCCGTTTGTGTCGGGGGAAAAGGGATCCCAGCAAGAATGAAAAAACGGATTCTGATCTGCGTCGTCATCCTGGGAATGATTCTGGTGGGAGGCGCAGCCGCATTGCGGTATCAGACCGCGTTCCGCAAAACCCTGATAACGGAAGTGTCTTCCGATGACGGGAAGAATGTCATGAAGCTGTACCGGATCGGGGAACCGGAGTTTCCGTTTGGCTCTGTCACATGTGAAGCCATCCTGTTCCGCGATGGAAAACGCGTCCGTTCGGAATCCTTCCGGATGGCAAATGACGGAAAGAATCCGGATGAATCTTCCTTTACGGTCGTCTGGTCCGATACCGCGGTAACCGTGACTGTCCACCCGGAAGAAGCGGACGACGAGACCCTTGTATTCCCGCTGGAATGACGCCGTTTCCTGCAGAACTGCCGGCCGGCGTTTTTCTTTGGCCGAAGGGAGATCCGAATGTCTGGTATTGGCTTCTGACGCCGTCAGGTTGGTTTCGTGTACCCTTTCCGCAACAGATAAACCGGTTTGCGCAGCCGCTTCTGTTTTTCGAATCTGAGGCTGTCAAAAACGGAAAGCCTTCCGCTGTGCCTTCATGCATGGAATAATAAAATCAGAAAGGAGGGCATTCTTATGGCCAACTACTGTCCGCAATGCGGATCTCCTGTCAATCCGAACAACGCCTTCTGTGAAAACTGCGGCGCAAAACTGATCCTTCCTGACGAACCAAAGCACGAAGCCCCGGCTCCAAACCCGGCCCAAACCGGAGCCGCAATTCCCAATGAACCGAAAAAAGCGTCCGGGAAACGGCTCGCTCCGGTGATCTTCGGTCTTACGGCAGTTCTTCTTGTGGCGCTGTTTCTGCTGTTACGGCAGAAAAAAACACCGGAGCCGGAAGAAGTTCCGAATACGGTCCACACCCCGGAAATCGCAATTCCTTCCGCTGCTGCCTCGACCCCGGAACCCGATATACCGCAGGGCACCGGAGACTTCCTGACCTACGGCATTCCGGCTGACGCAGTTCAAAACCGCACCTACCGTTATCCGGGAACCTACGATGATGCGCCGGAAGAACGGATCTACGGCTCTCTGATCTTTACGAACTATACGTCTTCTCCGGTCAACCAGAGTATTCTTGACTTCGGCAAGGATAACAATATGGTGCTGGACGGGTATCTTGTATGTGAACTCGATTCCGAGATCTCATTCACCGGCCCGGATGTCAGTGATCGTGGGGTTGTGGTGTCACGGTATACCGGCGACTTCCATGATCCCGCTCTTATGGAGAATACGATTGATTCCTTCACCGACAATTACGGGGATGTATGTTATTTCTATGAAATTGATAATCACGGAAATCGCCAGGTTGTCTACTTCTATATCGAAAGTTACTGGGATGACGACGGTACGACCGCGGTATATCACGAAAACGCAACGTTCCTCGTGCCCGAGGACTATGACGGTGCCGTGCGCGGCTTTATCAGCCCGCAGATTGAAAACATCTATGAACAACATGATCCGGACGAGGTGTTCTTCTTCCGCATCAATTCCAATCAGTAATTAAGAAAAGCCGCATGGAGCGAATCTGCTCTGCCTGCGGCTTTTTCTGATTATTCCTGTACTTCGGCCGGGGATTCCGCGGGGGTTTCCTCTTCACTGCTGTCTTCCGAATCCGGATCGACGATCGCAACCGTCGATACATGGGATTCGTCGGTTGTCCGGATAACCCGGACGCCCTGGGCATTGCGGCTGTAACTGCTGACCTGGTTCAGCGAGATGCGGATGATAATTCCGTCATCCGTGATGATCATACAGTCTTCATCCCCGTTGACCGCCTTGAGGCAGACGAGATTTCCGGTGCGCTCCGTGATGTTCATGGCCTTGACACCCTTGGTGCCGCGGCTGGTCATGCGGTATTCCTCAAGATCGGACTTCTTGCCGTAACCGTTGGCGGTTATCGTAAGAATCTGGCTTCCTTCCTCGGAGGTTGCCATACCGATGACTTCTCCGCCGTCGGTATTGACGCCCTTGACACCCATGGCGCCGCGTCCGCTGTGACGCACGAGGTTTTCGTGGAAGCGGACCGCCTTGCCGTTGGATACCGCAAGGATGATATTCGCATCTCCGCTGGTCGCTTTGACAAAGGCGAGCTCATCCCCGTCGCGCAGGGTAATCGCAATCTTTCCGTTTGCCCGGATATTCTCAAACTCATCAATGATGACGCGTTTGACGAGGCCTTTCCTTGTCGCAAAGAAGAGTCCCTTTGCGGTGTCTTCCTTACTGTAGGGAACGATGGCCCGGATCTTTTCTTCTTTCTCCAGCCGGAGAAGATTGACGACCGGGATGCCCTTGGAGGTACGGCTGTATTCGGGAATATTGAATCCCCGCAGCCGGAATACCCGGCCCTTGCTGGTAAAGAAGAGCACATTGTCATGCGTGGACATGCCCACAAACTGATCCACGACATCGTCTTTGTTCAGGGAGGTTCCCTTGATGCCCTTGCCGCCGCGGTTCTGTACGCGGTAGGTGGAGCGCGGAATGCGCTTGATGTATCCGCCTTCGGAGAGGGTGATGATGACATCCTCCACCGGAATCAGATCTTCGTCTTCGACATCTGCCACCGCATCGATGATTTCGGACAGACGCGGGGTTCCGTATTTTGCCTTGATCTCGGTCAGCTCCTTCCGCAGGATCTCTTCCACCCGGGAATGATTGGCCAGGATATCTTTGAAGTCGGCAATTTTAATCAGCAGATCCTGGTATTCATTCTCAATCTTTTCCCGCTCAAGACCGGTCAGCCGGCGGAACTGCATGTCAAGGATTGCCTTTGCCTGGATCTCGGTAAGGCCGAAGCCTTCCATCAGCCGCGGCATTGCCTCGTTGGCATCCCGGGAGCTGCGGATCGTATGAATGATTTCATCCAGATTATCCACCGCAATGCGTAATCCTTCGAGGATATGCGCCCGGTCTTCCGCTTTCTTCAGATCATACGTTGTCCGCCGGACGATCACTTCTTCCTGGAAGCCGATATACTCCTTCAGGATTTCAATAATGCCCGCCTGTTTCGGCGCTCCGTTGATCAGTACGACATTGTTTACCGCAAAGTTGGACTGCAGGGGTGTCATCCGGTACAGCTGGTTGAGCAGCACATCAGCCTGGACATCCTTGCGCAGTTCCATGACAATGCGGATGCCGTTCATATTCGATTCATCCCGCAGGTCGGTAATGCCCTCGATCTGCTTTTCTCTCGCCAGCATCGCGATGCGTTCCACGAGCGAGGCCTTGTTTACCATGTACGGGATTTCGGTTACGACAATCCGCTGCTTGCCGTTACTGTTGGGAATCTCTTCAATGCTCGTCTTTGCGCGCATGATGACCGAACCGCGTCCGGTCTCAAAGGAATTGCGGATTCCGCTGCGGCCGAGAATATAGCCGCCGGTCGGGAAGTCCGGCCCCTTGATATACTGCATCAGATCGGTGGCGGTAATCTCCGGGTTGTCCATGACCGCAAAAATGCCGTCAATGACTTCGCCGAGATTGTGCGGCGCCACATTGGTTGCCATACCGACGGCGATTCCGCTCGACCCGTTGACCAACAGGTTCGGGAAGCGGGAGGGGAGAACCGTCGGTTCTTTTTCCTCGCCGTCATAGTTGTCCTGCATATCAACGGTATCTTTATCCAGCTCCCTCAGCATTTCCACGGCGATCTTGGACATGCGGGCTTCGGTATACCGCATTGCGGCTGCGCCGTCGCCGTCCATCGAGCCGAAGTTGCCGTGGCCGTCGACAAGTACCGCCCGCATATTCCAGGGCTGAGCCATGTAGACCAGGGCACCGTAAATGGAGGAGTCTCCATGGGGGTGATATTTACCCATGGTGTCACCGACAATACGCGCGCACTTCTTGTACGGCTTGTCGGGTCCGTTGTTCATTTCATTCATCGAGAAGAGGATTCTTCGCTGTACGGGTTTGAGTCCGTCGCGCACATCCGGAAGGGCACGTGCGACAATGACCGACATCGAATAATCCAGGAAGTCTCTGCGGATCTCCTTGGAAATCTCGGTTTCCGTAATATTTCCCGGGTCAAACTGGGACTCGTCAAATTCCATGTAATCGTCTTTTGCCATTGTCTGACCTCCTTAAATATCCAGATTCTGTACGAAGTTCGCGTTTTCCACGATGAAGTTTTTCCGCGGTTCGACGTCTTCTCCCATCAGGGTGCTGAAGTTCTCATTCGCATATTCCGCATTCTCGATCGTGACCCGGATCAGGGTGCGGTTCTTGGGATCCATGGTGGTTTCCCAGAGCTGTTCCGGATTCATCTCACCGAGACCCTTGTATCGCTGAATGCCGAGTCCGCTGCCCATCTCGCTCTTGATCACTTCCAGCTGATGGTCGGTATAGGCATAGCGCACCGCCTGGCCTTTCTGTACTTTGTACAGCGGGGGCTGGGCGATATAGACATAGCCCTGTTCAATGATCGGCCGCATATAGCGGTAGAAGAACGTCAGTAACAGGGTGCGGATATGCGCTCCGTCAACGTCCGCATCGGTCATGATGACGATCTTGTTGTAGCGAAGTTTTGAGGTATCCACTTCATCCAGAATCCCGCAGCCGAAGGCGGTGATCATCGAGCGGATCTCTGCGTTTTCAAACGCTCTTGCCTGACGTGCTTTCTCAACATTGAGGATCTTGCCCCGCAGCGGCAGGATGGCCTGGTAATGCGAATCCCGGCCCTGCTTGGCGGAACCGCCGGCGGAGTCACCCTCGACGATATAGATTTCACAGATGGACGCATCCTTGGACGAGCAGTCTGCGAGCTTCCCCGGCAGAGAACCGATTTCGAGCGGGTTCTTCCGGCGGGTCGCTTCGCGGGCACGCTTGGCCGCCATTCTTGCCTGGGAGGCAAGGGCTGCCTTTTCAATGATGATCTTTGCCTGATCCGGGTTTTCCATCAGAAAGCGTTCCAGCTGGGCGCCGAACACATCCGACACGATCTTTCGGACTTCACTGTTTCCGAGTTTGGTCTTGGTCTGGCCTTCGTACTGGGGGTTGGTATGCTTGACGGAGATGACCGCAGAGATGCCTTCCTTACAGTCGTCCGTCGAAAGATTTTCATCTTTCTCCTTGAGAATCTTGTTCTGTCTTGCGTATTTGTTAATCACGCGGTTGAGGGCCATGTTAAAGCCGTCCAGATGGGTGCCGCCTTCCACGGTATTGATGTTGTTGCAGAAGGTGTAGATTGTGGGCTGATAGCTGTCATTGTACTGAATTGCGACCTCTACCATCACTTCTCCCTCAAGGCCGGGTTCATGACCTTCGCAATAGACCACATCCGGATGAATCACCGTACGGTGCCGGTTCAGATATTTGACGTATTCCTTCAGGCCGCCTTCGTAATAAAAGACATGATGTTTCTTTTCTTCGTCTTCTTCCCGGTCGTCGGTAAATTCAATGCGGATTCCCTTGTTCAGGAAGGCCAGCTGGCGCAGTCTGTCCCGCAGGACGTCATGGTCATAGACGGTCGTTTCGGTAAAGATTGCCGGATCCGCCTTGAACCGGACCATGGATCCGTGTTTGTCCGGATCACACTCCCCGATCACTTTGAGCAGTTCCACGGTATGGCCGCCATTTTCAAAGCGCATGAAATACACTTTGCCTTCATGGTAGACGGTTACTTCCAGCCACTCGGACAGCGCATTGACAACCGAAGCGCCGACCCCGTGCAGACCGCCGGATACCGCATATACACCGTTGCCGAATTTTCCGCCCGCATGCAGCACGGTAAAGATGGTCTCAATCGTCGACTTCTTTGTCTTGGCATTGAGGCCGACCGGCATACCGCGGCCGTTGTCTTCGACCGTCACAACGTTGTCTTTATCCACATGAACCTTGATGGTATCCGC
>CAJOLG010000024.1 GCA_905235315.1 uncultured Solobacterium sp.
ATGACATCCTTTGGCGTGAGGTGATAATGACCGCAGGGTCATTATCGGAGTCCTGACGCCTTTGCAGGTGCCTATATATTTGCCGGTAACGTAGTGCCCGAATTTGCCCCGATCCAAAGGATCGAGGACTAGCCACCAGGCAATGAGGGGGCACTTAGGCTAGTCAACAAGGGCTTTTACAAGCCCCTAGCTTTAGCTATGGGGTTATTGACCTTCTGTGTTCTCCGTTTCTCACTGTGCACGAGGGGTTCCCCCACGCTTCTTCTAATATCATACCAAAAGAAACAGGGCAGTGTTCCCACTGCCCTGTCATGCATACTCTGTCGATACGGTTACTTCTGTTTCTTTTCGAGGTCTTCCACATCCACTTCGCTCATATTGGCTGCGGCAGCGGTAAGACCGTCGGTTTCCTCATCACTGACCAGATGTCCCTCATTGACAACGAGGTTGGTGATGATACCCATGATCAGCGCGGTAGCCAGTGCAGTGATTGTGAGCAGCGGGCCGCCGGTTGTCTTGTTGGTGCCGAAGTTCAGGGTCAGGCCGCCGATGCCGGTAACCAGTACCGCACTGACAACGAAGAGATTCTTGTTGGAGCCGAGGTCAACCCGCTTCAGCATCTGAAGACCGGAGACTGCGATGAAGCCGTACAGCGCAACGCAGGCACCGCCCATGACGCACTTCGGAATCGAGTTGATCAGTGCGACAAACGGTGTGAAGAACGAGAGAACCATACAGCCGATGCCGGCAGTGATGATCGTAACGATCGAAGCGTTTCCGGTGATCGCAACACAGCCGATGGATTCGCCGTATGTGGTATTTGCGGCACCGCCGAAGAAACCGCCGACGATGGATCCGATACCGTCACCGAGCAGGGTGCGGTCAAGACCCGGATCGGAGATGAGATCACGGTTGATGATCGAACCGAGGTTCTTGTGGTCTGCGATATGCTGGGCAAGTTCGACGACTGCGATCGGAACGAAGGTGATCGCAATGTTGGAGAGCGCTGCACCGTCAATGTTCTTTAAGGTGCCGGACTGAATCGCAGAAACAAAGGTGAACTGCGGTACCCGGATCAAAGACGCAAGGGTGAACGGGTGGAACGCTTCATACAGCGAGCTGAAGTCGGTAATCTTGAGCGCTTCGATGCCTGCCGCATTTCCGATGAGTGTCAGAACCAGCGCAAGCACATAGCCGGCAGCGATACCGACCACAAACGGAATCAGCTTGATGAGCTTATTGCCGCGCACGGAAGCGACGACAATTGCCAGGAAGGTAATCGCACCGACCAGAATGGTCAGCAGGCTGTAGTTCGCACCGCCGTTGGTTGCCATCCAGGAAGTTGCGGTTCCCGAGAGGGAAAGACCGATGAGCGCAACGATCGGGCCGATGATGACAGCCGGCATGATCTTGTTGACCCAGCCGCTGCCGACAGCCTTGATGATCAGAGCGATCACGACATAGACAAGACCGGCAAACAGGATACCGAGGATAACACCCCAGTAGCCGTAATTCTGGCCGAGGACCGCAGCGTAGGCGCCGAGGAATGTGAAGGAGCTTCCGAGGAATACCGGGCTCTTTTTGTTTGTGAAGAAGATATAGACCAGGGAACCGATACCTGCACCGAACAGTGCAGCTGCCGGATCAAAGTAGAGTGTTTCACCGGAAGCTGTCGGGAAACTCGACATCAGCATCGGTACCAGCAGGGTCGCCGCCATGATTGCGATCATCTGCTGGAATGCGAAGATCAGCGTCTGGGACTGTTTTGGTTTGTCTTCTACGTTGTACAACAGTTTCATAAAATTCCATCCTCCTCAAAGCCTTCTCTTCCCGATGGGTTTTCTTCAAAAAAAGGAGCCCGGACACACGCAGGACTCCCATTGATTTACCCCAAAAAAATCTACGGTCATCTTGCGGCATCTCTGTACCGGTTTAAAGACTTCCCGATTATACTAGCACGGTGCCCAATCATTTACAACCGAAACGAATCCCGATTGAAAATGAAAATTATGAAAGAAAAACCAGCCGTTGTATACGTACACTTCACAAGTCAGAAACGCCCCGCACGGCATGCCGGGTGAGGGAACTGGAGGCAGCGGAGTTCCCTTAAAAAAAATATATAAAAAAAACTAATTTCCGTGTGGAATGCCCGAAACTGGTTCGTACATTATATGCTACGGAAAAGAACCGCAGAAGTTGAGGTGAATGATATGAAAACGATGTTAGCGAATGAAGCACTTTCCAAGATCTGGGGCGGAGTCGAAGTGCCGCCGGAACCGGAAAAGCCGGATTTCCCGTTTATCTACATTACCCTCGGCCATGGCAAAACAGAACCGGGACACAACGAAGAAATCTTTAACAAGGAAAAACAGTTTTAAAAACAGTGAAAGGAGGAAGGCGATCATGAAAATCAGGACGATGAGAATACAGGATGAACTCCTGGAAAATGTGATTGGCGGAAGCTCCGAATGGTACATCGAAGTGTCCACCGATCAGACTCCCGTCTGGTGCACCGAAGAAGGTCTTCCCAGCAAATACACCGGTACCGGAAAAAACGTACCGGGAGGAAACGAAGACATTTTTCACCCGACAGGAAGCTAGAATCACAGGATGAGGCCCAAAAGGCCTCTTTTTTTGTCATCCGGGCCGGTTGGTTTCCGGGCGCGGTACAGACTGTAAAAACGGAGCGGTCAGGCCGCCCCGTTGATTGTTTATTAATTCTTCAAAATCAGGCTTCGTTTTTCGCCTTTTTCCGGTACAGAAGATACGAATACACCACCGGACACAATACCGCCAGCAGGATGACCGGAAACATAACATAATATTCATGCGCGGACAGAACAAACCCGGAAAGGAGGATCAGAAGTCCTGCTGCCATATATACCGGCCCTGCCATCCGGTGGGTCTTTGTCCAGTTTTCATCATCCGCAAGCGTCCAGGGAAGCTTGATTCCGATGGTGTAGTTCGGCCGGCATTTGGGAAGATAATTGCCGATCACGATGAAGAGGATTCCCACAAACAGGGAGGCGGCGGTATTCGCGTTGACGGGGTGGCCCAATGCGGTGGGATAGACCATCACGGAGGTTAACAGACTGACTGCCGGCACGATCCAGAGCACCAGCTGGTTTACCTTCTTCACCACATTCGGGTTTTTCGGATCGGTTCCTGTCACAAATACCGTAAACAGCTGAATCAGCGCAAGTACCGCAGGCATGCCGAATACCGCAGCCGGCTTTGACAGATATCCGTCAATCTCTCCTGCCGCATTCCAGTGCACGGGCAGCTGGTCGGGAAGCTTATTCCACAGCAGCAGTCCGAATACTGCCGGAAGAAAGGTCAGTAAGGTTGTTATGATAATCAGTTTCTTTTCATATTTCATCAGAAGATTCTCCTTTCAGGTCACTCAGCCACAGCATCACTTCCTCCACCACCGAGGTGTTCAGTTCGTAAAAGATAAAGTTCTTCTCCCTGGTCTCCGCAAGCAGCCCGGCTTTTTTCAGAATGCCGAGATGATAGGAAACCGTCGCATTGGTCATATCGAACTTTGCGGCGATCTCTCCGGCGGACATCCTTCCCTCTTTCAACATGGTCAGGATTTCCCGCCTGACGGGATCTGCCAGGGCCTTGAAGGTTTCGCCGAATCCCATGTCCTGTCTCCTTTCTCAATTTAGAAATGTTTCTAATTAGAAATATTTCTAAATACATTATAGTTACCGGTTCCGGTTTGGCAAGAGGTGTTCGTGTGAATTTATGTGAAATGCGCAAAAGGTTAGCACTCTAAGAACGAGTGTGCTAAACTTACCTGTATCGAAAGGAGGGCTTTTTCATGAACGAAGTAAACAAACCAAAAAAGCCCATGATCTACTACTATGCGATCGTCCTTCTGGTGATGATGCTGGTGAATCTGTTCATGATTCCGGCAATCCACCGGGCAGAGGTGAAGGAGGTGGATTACGGAACCTTCATGAAAGCCACCGAAGCCCAGCAGATCAAGGAAGTGGAAATTGATACCACCCAGAATCAGATTATCTACACCCTGAACGATGATGAAGATCAGATCTACAAGACCGGCCTGATGGATGATCCGGGTCTCACCGAACGTCTGTACAGCTCCGGAGCGGTATTCAAAACCGAAATCCATGAGCAGGCTTCCCCGCTGGTCAGCTTCCTGCTGACCTGGGTACTTCCGGTCGTCTTCTTCTATGCGATCGGCCAGCTGCTCATGAGGCGGTATATGAATAAGGAGGGCGGCGGTTCTTCCCTCATGTTCAACATGGGAAAATCGAATGCCCGTGTCTACATCAAATCCACAACCGGGATCCTGTTCAAGGATGTCGCGGGAGAAGATGAAGCCAAGGAATCCCTGCAGGAGATTGTCACCTATCTTCACGATCCCGCCCGCTACACGGAGATCGGCGCATCCATGCCGAAAGGCATCCTGCTGGTGGGGCCTCCGGGAACCGGCAAAACCATGCTGGCGAAAGCCGTGGCCGGAGAATCCAACGTGCCGTTCTTCTCGATCAGCGGATCGGAATTTGTCGAAATGTTTGTCGGTATGGGCGCATCCAAGGTGCGTGACCTGTTCCGTCAGGCAAAAGAAAAAGCACCGTGCATCGTCTTCATTGATGAAATCGATGCGATCGGCGGAAAACGGGCAGGCGGCAATCTCGGCGGAAATGATGAGCGGGAACAGACCCTCAATCAGCTGCTCACCGAAATGGACGGCTTTGAAAGCAATAACGGTGTGGTGATTCTTGCGGCGACCAACCGCCCGGAGAATCTCGACCCCGCATTACTGCGGCCGGGCCGGTTTGACCGCCGGGTTCCGGTTGAACTCCCGGATCTTCAGGGACGGGAAGATATCCTGCGGGTCCATGCCGCAAAGGTGAAGACCGACCCGGATATCGACTACGGTGCGATTGCCCGCATGGCAAGCGGTGCCAGCGGTGCAGAACTCGCCAACATCGTCAATGAGGCTGCCCTGCGCGCCGTGCGGGAAAACCGCAAAACCGTTACCCAGCGAGACCTGGAAGAAAGCATTGAAGTGGTCTTTGCGGGTTACCAGAAGAAGAATGCCATCCTCACCGATGAGGAGAAGCGCACGGTTGCCTACCATGAAACCGGGCATGCACTGGTCGCTGCCCTGCAGACCGACTCTGCGCCGGTTCAGAAGATCACGATCATCCCCCGCACCTCGGGTGCGCTCGGTTATACGATGCAGGTAGAGGAAGGAAACCATTACCTGTATACCAAGACCGAACTGGAAAACAAGATTGCGACCCTGACCGCCGGCCGGGCAGCGGAAGAACTGAAATTCGGTTCGATTTCCACCGGAGCCTCCAATGACATTGAGCAGGCCACAAAGATCGCCCGCTCGATGATCACCCGCTACGGCATGAGTGATGCCTTTGACATGGTGGCCATGGAACAGGTACAGAACCAGTACCTCGGCGGAGATACTTCCCTGGCGTGCAGTGAAGCGACGGCTGCGGATATTGACCGCAAGGTCATTGAACTCGTCCGCGCCCAGCACGAAAAAGCCAAAAAACTTCTCCAGGAGCACATTGCGGATCTGGACCGCCTCGCCGATTATCTCTACACCAGGGAAACCATTACCGGTGAGGAGTTCATGAACATCCTGCATCAGACCGAACCCGCGGTTCTCACACCGGAAGCGGCCTGACGAACGCTGTCCCAATAACAGGAAAAAGCCCTCGCGGGCTTTTTTCTGTTTTTTAAGCAATTGCCTGCATCCACGGTTACGCTGAAGTATTCGAAGATCGGTTTTTCCGCTTACGGATTCCAAAGGCCGCTGTGTGCTTTACAACAGGCAGCCGGTTTCATTATCGTATGAGATCGATTCGCAGTTATGATATTGTTCCGCCATCATCCTGCCACTATAATTAGCCTAAAGTACCCGATATATTTATCGTTCACACATGATAATAAACAGACAGGAGGGATTTTATCATGAAAAAGAAGGAACCCAAAACCGGAACGATCGTCACCAAATTTGTCGACACAGCACCCCTCATTTCCCCGTACAAGAACGCCGGTGCCGGCAGGAACGGTTTCGTCAGAATGCTTAAAGAGAACAAAATCGTCATCAGCTGTGACGGGAAAGACCAGGATTACATCGTCAGCGATTATCTTTACAAAAGCGTCGAAGAAGGCGATACGGCGGTATTCGAAACCAGCGGGAATGAACTGAAACGCTTCGGTGACATCGAAAACAATCTGCCCAGAAACTTCTTATAAGCAATATCTATCGCACCATATCAAATCTCCGTATACCTCCTGCCCCTCCCTCTGGGTGTATCATTGCGGTTAAATCAAGGAGGATTGAAGTATGGCAAACAAACGCGTAAGGGATCTGAGTTATACCATTATGTTTGCGGCGGTGGCGTTCGTTGTTTTCACATATGCCAAGATCAACATCCCGGTACCGGGTGCCGGCACGGTCGCCATTCATGTGGGAAATGCGGTCGTCGTTCTGGCCGCATGGCTTCTGGGACCGGTATACGGCGGTATTGCCGGCGCTGTCGGGCTTTCCCTGGCGGATGTGCTGGATCCCCTGTATATCGCAAGCGCTCCGAAGACGTTCTTCCTGAAGTTCATGATCGGATTCATCGCCGGCAAGACGGCAGAGAAGATGGGGCTTCATGAGACGGACGATCCGAAAAAGATCACAAAGATCTGTGCCCTCTCTTCCATCGCGGGACTCGGCTTCAATGTAATCTTCGAGCCGATCATATCTTATCTCTATAAACGGTTTCTGCTCGGCACGTCGGCCGAAGCCGCCAGTATCCTGTCAGCCTGGCTCGGCGGAGTATCCGCCTTCAATGCGGTGATCTGCGTGATTGTCGCAGCCCTGCTGTACAAGGCGCTGTACAAACCGTTCGCACAGGTTCATCACGCATGACCGTCATCAGCGGCGGCCGGCGCAGACATAACCGCCGCCCTGATTTCGTCTCTGCTGTACATGCACGCACAGAATAACTGAGGCCTGAATGATGATTCATTCAGGCCTCTTTCAACGATTCGATCTTCACTCGCTCCGACAGGTGACAATACCGCGGGCGGGGATTTCAATCCGCAATACGGACAGGTCATCCTCTCCGTTCAGTTTCGGCAGCCGGATGTTTGCCGGCAGCGTTTCGCTTGTCCGGTTCAGGATGACTACGCTTGTCGTTTCATCCGGTCCGACAAACGCCGTCGTTTCCAGCTGATCCGTATAGGATGATGTGCCGACCCGCACGGAACCCGGACGGATAAAGTGTGCGAAGTGCCACAGATAGTCCGCGATGATGTTCCGCTTCAGCTTCTTCTTTTTCGCATCGTACATGTACGGACTGTCGCAGAAGTTTCCGACATGGTTCGGTCCTCCCCTTTCATCCAGAAGAAGGTTCCAGTCATAGAATGCATTCATTCCGCTGTTCATGTTTCCGATGAGGTCATGCGCATATTTCTCCGCATTGAACAGGACATTGTCCCGGCTGAATTTGCTGTATTCGATGCAAGCTTCGGAAAGGATGAGCTTCTTTTCGGGAAACATCATGCGGAACAGATTCAGGGAGTCGAAATGGTCTCCGCTGTACCAGTGGAAGGCGATGCCCGTTACCAGGTCGTCCGTCTCCTCATCGATGATCGCACAGGCCCGTTCCAGAAGCCGTTCCTTGTTGTGATCCCAGATGAAAACCTCGATTGAGTCGGTCAGTCCGTATCGATTCAGCGCATCCCGCAGATACGTGTTCAGAAACTCCCGTTCCTGCTGCGGCGTATAGATGCAGGAATCCCATGTCTGCGTCGCATTCGGCTCGTTCTGAATGCTGAGACGGCGCACATCGACGCCAAGTTGTCTTAACGCAATGATGTAGCGGCAGATATAATCGGCCCATTCTTCCTTATACTCATCCTTCAGAAAACCGCCGTGATTCCGATCCCCGTTTGTTTTCATGAAGGCCGGCGGACTCCACGGTGACAACATGACCGAAGGGCTTTTTCCCATGGCGGCACGGATGTCATTGAAAAACGGCATCAGGTTCTCCTTTACCCGGGAAAGATCAAGCTCCTTACTGTCACTGCGGTATGCCTCATAATGGCCCAGGGAAAAATCGCAGCTGTCAATCGGCATGCGCAGATTCACATATCCCATTGACGATTCCGAAAAGCAGTCGTTCAGGATCCGTTCCTGATCATTGCGGTCCATCTGGTTGTATACGGAACCGGCCGATTCGGTCAGTGCTCCCCCGAAGCCTTCCCAGGTCTGGCCGCAGATCTGCGTAAAGACATTGATGATCTCGTTTTCCTCATAGCCTTCCGTCTCTCTGACGGTTTCTTCCGTTGTCATGATCGCGCCGTTTTCCAGCTGCGACCGGTACACCTTCCATGTTTTCTTGCTCATCACTTTGATTCTCCCTTGTATTTGGCGGGCGTCGTTCCTTTGATCCTGCTGAACACCCGATAAAAGTATTTCTCGTTGTTATAGCCGACTTTGTATGCGATCTCATAGGTCTTGAGGCTTCCCTGCATGATGTAGTCGCAGGCCCGATCGATGCGGATCTCATTGAGACAATCGATGAATCCCTTGCCGAATGCTTTCGTCATCAGGGTGGACAGATATCCCGCCGAAACGCCCAGATAATCCGCCACAGAGGAAAGCGTGATCTCCTCGCTGTAATGTTCCCTCATGTAACGCATGGCACGGTCCGCGATCGTCTCCTTTTCATTCACCGACCGGCCGGTCTCCAGCCGATCCGCCACATCCACCAGCATCTTCAGAAAATCCGAGGAACGCACCGGTTTGAGAAGATAATCCTTCGCACCCATCCGCATCGCCTTCTGACAGTACTGAAATTCGTCATACCCGCTCAGGATGATGGTATACGGCAGGATGCCGGCCCGATTGGCCTCTTCCATGACCTGCAGGCCGGTCTTGATCGGCATCTGCACATCGAGACAGAGGATTTCCGGACGCTTCTCATAAATGAGGTCGATTGCCTCCTGACCGTTGCTTGCCATAATGACCGCTTCGAAACGGTCCGTATGCGAACGGACATAGTTTACGATCCCGTTGCGGATCATATCTTCATCATCAGCTACCAGAAGTTTCATTCCTGCCTCCTTTCGGAACCAGCGGAATCTCAATCCGCACGGCCGTTCCTTCACCCGGTCTGCTGGAAATATCAAGGCTGTAATTATCCCCGTAAAGCAGATCCAGCCGTTCCTTCACATTCCGGATCGCATATTTACTGACACGGTGGCCGCCGCCTTTGGCCGGTTTGTCCGTCCCGAACAGATCCGCCACCTGCTTTTCATCCATTCCGACACCGGTATCGATGATCTGAAGAATCATGCGGTCACCCTCTTTCCGGCCGATGACATCGAGTGTGAAGTCGCCGGTGTCCTTTTCAAACCCGTGTACGACCGAATTCTCCACAAACGGCTGAAGCAGAAGCTTGGGCAGCGTTTCATCCATCAGGCAGTCTTCCACATCGATGTGATAGACGAACCGGTTGGCGAACCGCAGCTGCTGCATATGGAGATAGCTGTTCAGCAGCCTGATCTCATCCGAAACGAAGGTCATATCCTTGCCGGTATTCAATACCAGCCGGAAGAGATCTGACAGGGCGAGCACATCCTCGGCGATTTCCTCGTTGTCCGTTTCCACGCATTTCCAGTAAAGGGCATCCAGCGTGTTGTACAGAAAGTGCGGATTGATCTGCGCCTGCAGGGCATTCAGTTCACTTTCCTTTTCCCGCAATGTGATGACGTAGTTCTTATCGATCAGATCCTTCATGTCACTTACCATTTCATTGAAACCCTGCTGGGTTTCTCCCATCTGATCGTTTGTTCTCACATCCAGGTGCTGGGTAAAGTCACCGCCGCGGAAGTTCACCATCGCCTCCCGCAGCTCTTCGAGCGGATTGATGATCATCTTCGAAACCAGAAACAACAGCGGCAGCGCTGCCAGCGCAACGCTCAGTGACCAGAGCAGAGACGCCACGAAGATGCTTTGGGTGAAAGAGCGGATCTCGGTACGCGGTATGACGCGATACAGCGAAAGACCCGTATTTCCGACCGGATGGGAATAGACGAAGGAATCCCGCCATTCCACCGGCCCGGACGTATTGACCGTTTCGATCTTCCGGCTTATTTCCTCCGGCAGGTTTGGATCGCATCCCTCCGACATGGAAATGATCCTGCCGGATTCATCCTGCACGAAGATGCATTCATTTTCATAGGAATAAAGCGAGTTGATATAGTCGTCCAGTCCTGAGGCGGACATGCCTGCCACCGCAAAGAACCGTCTGTCCTTTCCGTTGAGGCCGTATACCTCCCGGCAGACGACGATTTTGTCATCCGCGCTGTAGGAATAAATCTCGGATGAGCCGCGGCTCATCCTTGCGATCTCAAACCCGCGGGTATTCGCACAGCTTTTCTCATACAGAGTGCTCTGTCTTACATCTTCCGAACAGGAAGTGTGGTCACTGCTGTAAACGAACGGGATCAGTCCGTTTTCCGGATAGATCCCGATTGTTTTGATATAACCGTCCGTGAAACTCATGGTCCGAACGAAATTCAGGGATGAGATGTCATACCAGAATCTGGTGTTGGCGTTGAGTTCCTCCACATCCTTTCGATGCAGAAGACGCTCCATGTCGCTGTCCAGCATGACATACGTGATGATCTGCTTGGCGCTGTTCAGCTTCTCGTCAATACCGGCGGAAGCGGTCGCAAGCATCTGATCGATCTCCCGGTTCTTCTCATTGATTTCACGGCTGTAATTGTAATTGTAGATAAAGACGAACAGAATCAGCTGGACGGGAATCAGAACAGCATAAAGGGCGATGACGATCTTCCTTCTGATGCCGAGTCCCGCAAACCATTTTTTCAATCCGTCCATGATAAACTCCGGGGCTGTTTTATCAGCCCTTTACAGCACCCATGGCCACGCCCTTCGTAATATGCTTGTTCAGCAGGATATATACGATTACCGCAGGAGCGGCGGACAGAGCCATTACCGCAAACTGTACCGCATAGTTGGATGAGTACTGGCCGGTGAATTCCAGAACCGAGAACGGAAGCGTCTTCCATTTCGGAGAACTGAGATACGTGCTGGCCATAATGAACTCATTCCAGTTGTTCAGAAATGTCATGATTGCGACGGTCGAGATGGACGGAATCATGATCGGGAAGACCACCCGGAATATCGTCCGGTAGATTCCGCAGCCGTCGATGATGGCCGCTTCTTCCAGCTCCTTCGGTATGGAGGACAGAAAGCCCGTCATCAGAAACATGGCCTGCGGCAGAGAAAACGCCACATATGGAACAAGCAGCGCCCAAATGGTGTCCGTCAGGTGGAACATACTGTATATCTTATAATTCGGCAGTAATGTGGCATGAATGGGAATCATCATTCCCAGAAGCATCAGCGTCATCACGAATGATCTCCACTTCCAGAACATCCTTGTGCATGCGTAGGACGCAAGCAGGGAGATGACAATGACGATGACCACCGCAAGCACATTAATTATAGCGCTGTTTATCAGATAGTGCAGTACGTTGCCGTCGGTCCACGCCACCACGTAGTTGTCCCAGCGGATGCGCTGCGGCCAGACCAGAAGGCCCGTCGTAAACATTTCGTTGGAGCTGCAGAGGGAGAAGTCGATGAGCCAGATCAGGGGAAAGATCTGAATGACCGCCATGATGATGAGAATCATCCATAACAGGATTTTTCCGATATTACTCTTTTTCTCCTTCATCCGTTTTCCGCCTCCTTATCCTTGAATACAGTATTCATGAAGACCGTCACCGATACGCAGATGATGATGAACACGACACCGATCGCATTTCCGTAACCGTACCGGAACGCCTTGAACGCCTGCTGGTACAGATAGTTCGCCGTGAACTGCGTGCTGTTTCCGGGACCGCCGCCGGTCAGAAGGTATACCGTTTCCATCTGTTTCAGGGCGGAGATGATTGCCATCGTCACATTGATCTTGATAACCGGCTTCATCAACGGCAGAGTGATGCGGAAGAATGTCTTCCACCATCCTGCGCCGTCGATGGACGCGGCTTCATACAACACCGGATCGATGTTTTTGATTCCCGTGTAGTAGATGAGCATTCCCCACCCGAAGCCATGCCAGATCAGCACCACCAATACCGCATAGATCGCCGTCTGCTGGGAGAGGAAGTTGACGCTTTCCTGCACACCGAATGCGTGCAGAACATTGTTGAGCAGTCCGAAGTCCGGATTGTAGATGAATTTCCAGAGATAGGCTATGACCGCCACGGAAATGACATTGGGGATAAAGTATACGCACCGGAAGAAGCTTTCCGCCCTTCCGCCTATCTTATCCAGAACGGCTGCCACCACGATGGCGATCGGATGCTGGATGAAAATGAATCCCAGAGCCAGCAGGAAGGAATTGAACAGACTTCTGCCGAACGCCTCATCATGAAACAGCTCGACATAATTCCTGAGTCCGATGAATACCGGCGTGCCCATTCCCGAATATTCCGTGAAGGCGTAATAGACACTGAGGCAGATCGGGGCCAGAATCGCACAGATAAATACCAGAAGTCCGGGAGCGATCAGCGTGAGGATCACCCGTTTGTCGCTGTATAGTTTTTTCATATCCTTGTCCCCTTTTTTTCATAGAAATAGAGCCGCGCATGAAGCACGCTTTTTACCATGCCGATGTTCCATACGCAGCTCTATATCGCTTATTCAGATCGTTCGATTATGAGTTCTGAATCTGAATGATTATTTGCAGGCCTCGCCGATTGATTTAATGAATGTGTCAATGTCTTCCGAACCGTTTGTATAGCTCTGGATTTCACTTTCCATAGCTGTCTTGAACGTTGCGGGACCGCAGTCGTTAATCGGAGTTCCGGAAACGCTTGTCGCATTGTTGACCATATCCATGACGCTGAGCTGCAGTTCTGTCTCATCACCCGTCAGATAGCTCTTCTGATCCTGAGCGGACATTCCGACACCGTTCTCCCATCCGTACTTGGAGAGTTTTTCCGGCTGATACATGTAGTTCAGGAACTTGATCGCTTCGTCTTTCACCTTGGAGTCAGCCGCTACCGCGTATCCGCCGCCGTTCCATGCGGAGATGTCATTGGCTCCGCCTTGACCGCCGTCGATTACCGGGAACGTGAAGGCACGGATGTTGGTTCTGATTTCTTCCGGGATGTCTTCATTCTTTGCCATCGAGCATTCCCAGCTGCCCATCGCGAACATCGCTGCCTGGCCGTTGGTGAACAGGTTCATGGCTGTTCCGTAATCCTGTGCGTCATATCCGGTCTGGAATGCGCCGGCATCGGCGAGTTCCTTCAGGATTTCCAGAGAACGCTTGAATTCAGGGGTATCGAAGTTTCCGCTTGCGACAGATTCGCTGATGATTTTCGCATAATTCGTTCCAGCGACCTTCGCCATGATGTCGGTGAGGAATGTGCACATCGGCCATCCGTCGCCGCCGTCCATCGCGATCGGGGTGATGCCCTTGCCCTTGATGTCAGCGACAAGCTTCAGAAGTTCGTCGTAGGTGCTCGGTACTTTCCAGCCGTTGTCTTCAAACATCTTCTGGTTGTAGTAGATCACCTGAACGTCGGTGTTTCTGGGAAGTCCGTAAAGTTTTCCGTCCTTCTTGAATCCTTCCAGGGATCCGCTGATGAATTTGTAGTCCTTGTAATCGGCTTCGTTCAGCTCTGCCAGTACGCCGGCATCGAGAACTTCGTCCAGGAAGGAAGGCTGACCCCAGATGCTTACCACATCCGGCATGCCGTTCATCGCATATGCCTTGAACTTGGTCTTGTACGCTTCCTCATCCAGCGCTTCCACCTCGATCTTTACATTCTGATTTTCCGCCATATAGTCGTCGATGATCTGCTGCTCGACGAGTCCCTGTCCGTTCTTGCGGTCGGGAAGGTTGGAGAAAATCTTGAGGGTGACGGTTTCGCCTGCGGCTGCAGTAGAATCCGCAGCGGCCGTCGTGTTGGTTGTTGCGCTTTCCGATTGATTATTCGATGCAGTTGTTCCTGTGCCGCAGCCCGCCAGGACTCCTGCCAGCATGATGCCGGACATTAAAGCGGCGAATGATTTCTTCTTCATGTTTTCCTCCTTTGTAAGAAATCGAATCTTATCTCTGATATCAGGTTAGCATTGCGGAAGAACGGATGTAATCCACGCAAAAATAAAAAAGTATACAATTTTCATTTCGTTTGTCTGTCGCCGCCTGTTTCCGTCATGTGTTCATGTTTACGGGCCGAACGCACGGTGCAGTTTACTGTATGAACTGTCTTTTTTTAGCTATCGTGACATACTCCCACCACCTGCGCTTACGCTAAGAGGTGGGGGCTTCCCGGTCAGGAACACCAACGTGTTCAGATAACCCGAGCTTATCGGATTCCCTGTGCCCTTTCAGAAGTGTCAGAGGAAGATCTGGAGGAGAACCAATCTTCTCAACAGCAGACCGAGAAAGTGTCTTAACTATCAGACCCCATCGGAAGTATTCAACAGCACTCGCACAAATCGCTGCGCTTAAATTGACAAATTATCTGTCACAAAAAAACTATTTGTATTTACATTCTTTGATTATTTTATATAATGAAATTGTAAGCGGGAAATATCCGCAGCTTATGGGGCGTTTTTGGGCCCCACCACTTATCCTCCGGTAACCAATCCGGAGGACCATTTTTTTATTAATAAGGCGGTCGTATCATGCGCATCGGATTTGCCATCTGAATGCGGCTGAGTGTTCCTGTTTCACCGTGAAGTTCCGGTTTCGATGGCCTTGATCAATCGCTGAAATCACATGGTTCGGGTGTTTCATGTCTGCGCAGGAATAAGAGTAACAGGAAAAAGCCCTCGCGGGCTTTTTTCCTGTTTTTTAAGCGATCACCTGCTTCTGCCGGGGAAGATCAGAATGCATCCACGGTTACGCCGAAGTGCTCGAAGATCATTTTTTCCGCTTCCGGATTCCAGAGGCCGTTGTGTGCTTTACAGCAGGCATCCAGTTCCTTGAAGAACGGATCGGTTTCTCCCAGTTTCCCGAAATCTTCGATTGCGGTCATCGGCATGTTGAACTGCGTATACGCCAGCTTCTTGCCGCCTTTGATGTTCGGAAGGCTGCAGGTAGTTTCAGCGATACTGTCAATCCCGCCGACATGCGTCACCATGATTGCCGGATCGATGATCCCTTTTGCGGCGAGATCATTCGCCTCAATGAGGTCATCGTTGTTTCCGCCGGTTGTCCCCATGATGTGGGTCGCGTTGTAGTGGCAGTCGTAGAGATTTACGTTCGCCGTGAAGTCCTTGTTGCTCGGTCCCGAGAAGAAGGACATACAGCCGTCATACGCCAGCACCTGGTTGCCGAGTTCCGCAACGGAAGGCACCGGCACATAGATCAGCACATCATCATACCCATGGCCGTCGGTCAGATCCATCAGGCCCTGACGCGGATCTTCCATCGCTGCGGTGTTGACATAAATCAGCTCCACGCCGTGTTCCTTTGCCCATTCCGGCGAAACCACTTCCTTCGCACGGGCAATCTTGACGTCATCGACATCAGTCACAACGACCTTTGCCGGATCATACGGGCAGACGCATGCATATGCGACTGCGCCGAGTCCCATCGGGCCGCATCCGCCCATGATGATCAGATTGCCGCCGCGCTTGAGTCCCATCTCATGGGTGTAGACACCCTGTTTGGTGTGATACTGCGCATGCATGGCACCGATCGAGCAGGACAGCGGCTCGCCCAGGCTTGCCTTGTAGAAGCTGTCTCCTTCAAACGGCATCAGGGCGCCGACTTCCATGGCCTCATGCGGGAAGATGCAGTAGGTGCAGTCTCCGCCGAAGTACTCATAGGAGTATCCGGGAGATGCCATGGAACCCTTGTAGTTCAGCGCGGGCTGCTGCGCAAAGCGCATGCCCGGCCGGAACTGGTCTTTCCACTTTTCGCCGACTTTTACAATGACCCCCGCAAACTCATGGCCGGTGATAATCGGATTGGTATCGATATTCTGCGGCGCGCGTTTGTGGTTCTTGCCCTGTTTGGCAAGCTTGTAGGTCGACATACAGATACTGTCGCTGTAAATCTTGGCGAGGATCTCATCATCCTTGATTTCCGGAAGTTCAAACTCTTCCAGGCGGAGATCCATTTCACCGTACATTCGGACTGCTTTTGTTTTCATTGTCTTTACTCCTATTCAGAGATCACGGTCTCTTTATTACTTAAACAGATTGTAGATTTCGTCCTCACTCATGTTCACAATGCGGTCAACTGCCTCTTCGGTCTCACACGCTTCCGCAATCTTTGCGAGTGCGTTCATGTGGTCATCGCCGACCGATGCGACACCGATCACCAGCTTGACGATCTTGTCATCGCCCCAGTCCAGACCGTTGGGATACGTGAAGATCGCAATACCGGAGTTGAGGATTTCGCCGGTCATGGATTCGATGCCGTGCGGAATGGCGATGGAGTTGCCGATTGCGGTATTGAATACCTTTTCCTTTTCAAACATCGCATCGGTGTAGCGCTCTGTGACATAACCGCTGTCTTTCAGGACTTTGCCCATTGCCCGGATTGCCTCTTCCTTGGTCTTTGCCGGGTGATTGCGGATGATGTTCTGCTTGAGGAGAATTCCGCCGTGGAAATCGGTTCCGCTTTCCACTTCCGGATTGGTGTTGATTCTTGCGTCCAGGAGATCCTGTACGATCTGGTCATATTCCGGAGCGGTCATGAAGTTGGTAATAGTTACAATCTTTGCGTTCGGTGCGCTCTTGATTGCGCGCTCTGCGAGATCCTTGTGGCATACCACCAGCTCAGCGTCTGCCGGAATATCGGATACCGACGCATGTCTCACTTTGATGTTGTCAAAGCCGGCTGCTTCGAGTTTCTTCTGCAGTACGGTTGCGCCCATTGCGGAGCTGCCCATGCCCGCATCACATGCGAAGACGATATTGGTCAGTGTGCGAAGATCGATCTTATTGCCGGCTTCGCCGATTGCGTAAGCGGAGGCAGTGGTGACGCCTTTGGACTGGGCTTTCATATCCTGCATCTTCTTTTCTGCTTCGTCGAGGTCACCTTTCGGGTTGGTAAGACGAACGATCGGAGAAGCGATCAGGAAGGAAACCGCGGTTGCGATCAGCGCGGACAGCAGAACCAGAAGGGTCATACCGCGGGGAGCCATTCCGACATATGCGAAGATGGAACCCGGAGATGCAGGGCTCGCAAGACCGAGGCCGAACATTACGTTGAAGAACATCGCTGCCATGGAGCCGCCGATGGTGGCCAGCAGGAGAAGCGGGTTCATCAGAATGTACGGGAAGGAAATCTCATGAATACCGCCGAGGAAGTGAACGATGAGGGCACCGGGAGCGGAAGCCCTGGTGTTTTCATCTTTCGAGAATAACCAGTACGCGAGCAGTACGCCTGCGCCGGGACCCGGGTTGGTTTCGATCATGTAGAAAATGGAATGGCCGAGTGTCTTGACCTGTTCCGCACCGAGCGGTGTGAAGATACCGTGGTTGATCGCGTTGTTGAGGAACAGCACTTTTGCCGGTTCCACGAAGATCGAGATCAGCGGGAGAAGTCCATGGTCGACAAGCACCTGTACGCCGGCGCTGAGCACAGCGAGCACGCCTGCCATAAACGGACCCATGACATAGAAGCCAAGAATTGCGAGCAGAAGACCGAGGATACCGAGCGAGAAATTGCTGACAAGCATTTCAAAGCCGGGTTTCACCTTGCCGTCAACTGCCTGGTCGAATTTCTTAATGACCCAGCCGGCGAACGGTCCCATGATCATCGCACCCATTAACATGGTGTATTCTGTACCGCAGATGGTACCTATCGTTGCGATGGTTCCGGCGATTGCGCCGCGGTCACCGCCGACCATTTTGCCGCCCTGATACGCAATCAGGATGGGAAGCAGATAGGTAAGCATCGGGCTTACGATTGTTGCCAGCTGAGCATTCGGCAGCCAGCCGGTGTCGATGAATAATGCGGTTAGAAGTCCCCAGGCAATAAACGCGCCGATGTTCGGCATAACCATTGCGCTGAGAAAGCGGCCGAATGACTGTACTCGTTCTTTCATAATTATTTACCCCTTCAGTGCATGTGCTTTTTCATTCAAAGCAGTCTTCGCTGCGTGACAGCAGAGCTTTAACTTCTTCCTTTGTCGCAAGTGCATCGGAGAATGCGCTGGCGCTGCCGGTGCACACTCCCATGCGGAACGCTTCCCGGTAGTCATTGTTTTTGAGATACCCTGCCAGGAATCCCGCAACCATGGAATCTCCGGCGCCGACCGAGTTTCTCAGGACTCCTTTCGGTGCGGATGCCCGGTACTCTTCGCCGTCCTCGGTCACGAGAACTGCGCCGTCGCCGGCCATGGATACGATGACATTGCGCGCTCCCATCTCCTGGAGCTTCTTTGCGTATACCACGACCTCATCTTTTGTTTTGATCACGGTATGGAAGATTTCGCCAAGCTCATGATTGTTCGGCTTGATCACAAACGGATGATACGGCATGACCTTTACCAGCAGGTCGTTCGTTGCGTCCACCGCCACTGCGATGCCGCGGCCGTCAAGATACTTCATGATATCCATGTAGATCGTCTCCGGCATACTGGAAGGAATACTTCCGGACAGCACCAGGATGTCTCCTTCCTGAAGATGATCCAGCTGACGGTACAGCTTCTGAATATCTCCGTCGCTGATCTTCGGACCCCGGCCGTTGATTTCCGTTTCCTGATCGGAACGCATCTTCAGGTTGATCCGGCTTGTGCCGTCAGAGACATGAATGAAGTCTGTCTGTACTCCCATCTCCTCCAGCAGACGCTGAATCTCCCGTCCGGTGAACCCGGCCATAAAGCCCAGAGCCGTGTTGTCATAGCCGAGGTTCTTCAAAACGATCGATACGTTGATTCCCTTTCCGCCGGGATAGATCAGTTCGTCTGCAGTACGATTGATCTCCCCCGCCTTAAAGTGATCGACGGTCACAATGTAATCCAGGGATGGATTAAATGTTACGGTATAAATCATGTCTCACCTCCGCTGCCTCACAGCTTATGCACTTTCATTGTCACGGATAAAGCGACCTATTGCAATGGATTTTCGTGATTTCACTCAAATACTCATCGTTTAATGATTATTAAGCGTTTTATCTGATGTTATAATCAGTTTATACAGGTATACGATCATTTATTATGAGCGTTTTGGAAGGAGGCACCTCAATGTCAAAACAGAACCGCTGGTCACAGATCATCGATCTCTGCCGCCAGAAAGAAACCGTCACGGTCAGTGAGCTTGTCGAGCGGCTCGGCGCAAGCCCGGCAACGATCCGCCGCGACCTGCAGGATATGGAAGATCTGCGCATGCTGGAGCGCTTTCACGGCGGTGCCCGCTTATCCGGTTCCTCCTACAATGAACCGGCAATGCTGATAAAATCCGAGCTCAACGCCCACGAAAAGCGCCAGATCGGATATCTGGCTGCGAAGCAGATCAAAGACAACATGATGGTATATCTCGATGCGGGAAGCACCACCTATGAAATGCTGAACTATATCCGGGCGCGCAATATTACCGTTGTCACGTCCGGAGTGCCGCATCTTTCCGTCCTCGGTCAGCAGGGCATCAGTACGATTGTGCTGGGCGGAAAACTTCACTGGCCGACGGAAGCCATCACCGGAAAGACCGCCATCCGGCAGATGGAGGATCTGTACTTTGATATTTCATTTGTCGGCACCAACGGCATTCATGAACAGATCGGCTTTACCACCTCCAACGAACTGGAGGCCGAGACAAAACATCTTGCGATCACCCACAGCCGCTGTCCGTACATTCTCGCCGACAGCTCCAAGTTTCACAAACTCTGTCCGGTGCCCTTCGCAGGGCTCGATGAGGCAGTGATCCTGACCGACGGAATCGCCGGCTTTGATGAAACCCTGATTCGCTATATCACCACCGGCGGCGGCACAAACCTCTGAACACGTAAAAACCCCGGCTTCAGGAAATTCATCCCGGTGCCGGGGTTTGTTTTTGTCATTCAGGCGTTTGTTCAGCCGTTGATCTTGTCTTTCAGAGCACTGATGGCGTTTTCGAGATCACTGAGCCTTGACTGGGCGATCTGAATATCCCGCTGGAAGCCTTCATTCAGTCCGGGATTATCCGTGATCTCAATGCGGTGCTTCAGATCCTCGATCTGGGCAGTGAGGGTTTCCTTCTCGGTGTTTTTCTCATCGAGCTCTTTCTGGAACCGCTCTACCGCAATGGCACGCTTGCCGTCCCAGAAGGTTTCCTTTGTG
>CAJOLG010000025.1 GCA_905235315.1 uncultured Solobacterium sp.
TATGTCGCTGCTCTGCTTCCCGGCCCTGATCAAAGGGAAACTGGAGCGCTGGCAGGGTATCACACTGCTCTGTATCTATGCATTGTTTATTGTGTATCAGTTCGCATTCTGATCAAAACCGGTAAAAAAATTACCGGTTTTTTCATCTTTTTCCCCGTTCTGCGGGGATTTTTTCATTTCCGGGGAAATAAGAAGAGTGAACCATCAGAACGGAGGATGATATGAAACTGATGAATTATGAAGAGTTTGAAGAGTATGTGAAGCAGAATCTGAAGATCCTTCTGCCGGAAAGCTTCCAGGATGCGGACATCACGGTAAAAGAGGTACGGAAGCCCGGCTACACGTACCACGGGATGGCGCTCACAAAACTGGATCAGCGCTTCGGTGTGATCGTTGATCTTGAATACTACTACCGGATATACCGGAAGCCGACCCCGATCTCCCAGATCCTGTTTTCGATTGCCTCACTGATTCAGGAAAATGTGCCGGCTGTCGATCTTGAGAACATCACAGACTATGAATGGGTCAGCACCCGTCTGTTTGTCCGGGTGTTCAACCGGGCGTGGAGCCGGGATTATCTTCAGCACATTCCGCACCATGCGGTGGAGGACCTTGCGATTACCCCGCATATCCTTGTGGCGATAAACGGCAGTCAGATCTCCAGTACCCCGGTCACCTATGATTTACTGGCAGGATACGGGGTATCCCCGGAACAGCTTTTTGAAGACGCAATGAACAACGGGATGCGGATGTTTCCGCCGGAGCTCCGGTATCTGGCGGATTATCTCGGTGCCGAGCGGGACGACCGCCGGGAGCGCATCATCACCAATGAACACGGGGTAAACGGGGCCGCTGCCCTGTTTTACCCGGGGGAGATGGAGGAGATCGCCCGCAGTATCGGAGATGATTTCTATGCGGTTCCGACATCGGTTCATGAAATGATCATTGTGCCGGTTTCCGCCTCCTCGGATGAAGACGAGATGAACCGTGCCCTGTACCGCACCATCCGTGAATATACCGATGAGCGGGACTGGCTGTCAGACCACATTTACTATTACGACTATGAACACCGCGTATTCCTGTCGGTCACTTCCGAAGCGAATCCAGAGCCGGGACAGCTCAGCTGAGCCTGCGGGAAACCCGGTACTGCCTGCGGTTTCCTGTATTTTTGGGCTGTTTTCCTGTGGTATTATGGAAACGAATCAGAGGCAGAATCAGATGGACTATCATTTTTTCGCGACCGTGTCGCGCATGAAATACATTGAGCGGTGGGCCTTGATGCGCTCCAGCCGCCGTGAGAATCTCAGTGAGCACTCCCTGGAAGTGGCAATGATCGCACATGCGTTATGCCTGATCGGGAATGAGCGGTTCGGAAGGCACCTGAACGCGGAAAAAGCCGCGCTTGCCGGACTTTATCATGATGTCTCCGAAATCATTACCGGGGATATGCCGACACCGGTAAAATACGGGAACCACCGCATCCGGGATTCCTACAAGGAAGTGGAGGCACAGGCGGTTGAACGGCTCCTGCGGCAGCTCCCCGATGATCTGCGCCCGCATTATGAATCCATTCTGAAAGAGACCGCTTCCGATCCGGAAGAGGCGTATATGTTTGCGCTGGTAAAAGGGGCAGACAAACTCTCCGCACTGATCAAGTGCATGGAGGAGATGCAGACAAACGAAAAAGAGTTTGCGATCGCATATCAGAGCACGCTCGCAAAGGTGGAAGAGATGGCAGAAACCTGCCCGGAGATCCGGGTTTATCTGACCGAGTTTCTTCCGTCTTACGGCGAAGCGCTGGATACCCTTCTGGATGAGGAAGCAGAGTAACGAAACGCAATACAGGTAAAAACGATGGAAGGAAAACGACAGCAGCCGGACCAGGAATATCTTGAACTGAAGAAGGCGTATGAGAAAAACCGCATCATGAACGGAGAAGACCATCCGGATACCCTTGCCAGTATGGAATGCCTTGCGGAGTATTATGACCGCATCGGCGATTATGACGAGGCAATTGACCTGGAAGAGGAGCTCCTTTCAAAGCGGAATGCGCTCTACGGCCAGAACAGTGAAGTTTCGGTGGATACCTATCAGCGCCTCGCATCGTTTTATTCTCACCGGCGGGATTATCCGATGGCGGTGCGGCTCGGCAGGCATGCGCTGACCCAGCGCATTGAACAGCTGGGAGACAGCGATCCGAAAACGCTGAAAGCAGCCGGCCGGCTGGCAAATCTCTATGCGGCTGCCGGTATGACAGATGACGCCATCAGCCTCGGCAATGCGGTGCTCCGCAAACGTCAGAAACATCTCGGCGACACCAATCATTCAACGATTGTTTCCCGCGACAACCTCGGCAGCTACTATGCGGATAAAGGGGACTATGAAACCGCGATCCGTTACGGCAAGGAAGCCCTGCGGCGGTTTCATGAGATTCAGGATACCCCTGAAGCGATCCTCAAATGCGCAAACCGGCTTGCCGGTTATTACAGCGCATTGAAGCAGTATGACGATGCGATTGCGGTGGAACGCGAAGTGCTCGCACAGATGCGGGAACTGCAGGGAGAAACCCATCCCGATACGATCACGGTTCTCAACAATCTTGCGCTGTATTACGGAAAAGCGCACGATGTGAACCGCGCTGTGATGTACGGCCTGGAGGCCTATGAAAAATGCCGGAGTTACTACGGCGATGAGCATGTCGAGACCTGGAAGGTCAGACGCAATCTTTCGCAGTATTATGCCCGGGCGGGGAAGTACGGCCCGGCCGCGAAGCTGGACCGCCGGAATCTTTCGTTCGCGGCGGAAACCTTCGGGGAACTTGCGGCAGAAACGATTGCGGCCGAACTGGATCTCGCGGAGGATCTTTCCGGCAGCGGTGACAGTAAAGAAGCGATCGAGGTATGCGAATCTGCGGTAAACCACCTTCGGGAATCGGTCGGCTATACGGATCCTGCGACGCTGAAGGCAGTCGCAAAACTTGCGGGGCTCTGCCGGGATGCGATGAACCTGGAGGAGGCGATTTCGCTGAACCGGTATGTGTATGAGAAACAGTGTGAGGCAGGCAAAGCCGAAGAAAAGGAAACCCTTCAGGCCGCCTGTGATCTCATTGAACTGTATGTCAGGGAGGGGAGCGTCGAAGAAGCGCTGGATCTCGGAAACCGGATTCTCGATCCGGTGCGGCGGACCTTCGGCAAGGTGAACCCGCTGACAACCAATCTTGTGAACAATCTGAAAGATGCACTGCGTGAATATGACCGAATGGAAAAGGAGAAGGAAACGAATGGATAACAACAAACGGCCAGACACAATGGAACGAATCACCACACCGGAACTTGCACAGAAGTTTATTGATGAACAGGTTCAGGCAGTCAGAGAGCAGGTAAAGGACGGAAAAGTTCTGCTGGCGCTCAGCGGAGGCGTAGACTCCTCTGTCGTCGCAGCACTGCTGATCAAAGCCATCGGACAGAATCTTGTCTGTGTGCATGTGAATCACGGCTTTCTGAGAAAGGGTGAACCGGAGCAGGTTATTCAGGTTTTTCAAAAGGAACTCGGCGCCAATCTGATCTATGTGGATGCGGTTGACCGCTTCCTTGACAAGGTTGCCGGAGTCGCTGATCCCGAACAGAAGCGCCATATCATCGGAGAGGAATTCATTCGGGTATTTGATGAAGAAGCCGCAAAGCTGAAAGACATCCGCTTCCTCGGCCAGGGAACGATCTATCCGGATATTCTCGAAAGCGAAAAGGGAATCAAGGCACATCACAACGTCGGCGGTCTGCCGGAAGAGATGAATATGGAGCTCGTTGAGCCGGTAAAACTTCTTTACAAGGATGAAGTCCGTGTTGTCGGCAAGCAGCTCGGTCTGCCGGAGAACATGGTCGAACGGCAGCCGTTCCCGGGTCCCGGGCTTGCGGTGCGTACACCGGGCGCGATCACAAGAGACCGGCTTGAAGCGGTACGGGAATCCGATGCGATCCTGCGGGAAGAATTCGCCAATGCAGGTCTTGCCGGGAAAGTATGGCAGTACTTCACCATCGTTCCGGATTTCAAGACCACCGGTATCGTTGACGGCAAGCGCTCCTTCGCATGGCCGGCAGTAATCCGTGCCGTCAATACGCGGGACGCAATGACCGCAACGATTGAAGAGATTCCGTATGATGTGCTTCATAAGATTACAGAGCGCATCACCCATGAGGTGCCCGGAGTCAACCGTGTACTCATGGATCTTACACCGAAGCCCACAGGCACAATCGAGTGGGAATAATTTAAAACCACCAAAAAAGCCTTTAAAGGTAATGTCACTAACTTAATGTGACACCATATCGGGCTCCAAAACAGGATATGAGTAAAATCATACCCTGTTTAGTTCTGTATTCCGATTCAATATGATTACCTCCGATCTCATCTTATAAAATGGGATCGGTTTTTAGAATGTCAGGTAAATGACAGAGTAAAAGGCTGATTGATGATCGGCCTTTCAGAATCGGGAGAAGTCGAAGTGAGCGTTGATGAAATTGATGATCCGCCCGACGCCCAGCATGGCAATCAGTGTGCCGATTCCGACACCGACGATCTTTCTGGCCAGCAGGCAAGAGAAGCAGACTGTGAAAGCAACACAGCTGATATCGACGATGTTTTTGGATGTTCCGACTTTCTTATGCAAAGCCTGGGCCATGGCAGCAACGATGCCATCCCCTGGATTGGGCACCAGATGCATGTTCAAAGTCAGGGCAGCGCCAATGGCAGTCAGGACCAGGGCTAGGCACAGCATCAGCAGTCTGAAGATGAGACTTGAAAGAAACGGACTATCCAGATTCTCAAAAGTCGGGATCAGTACACCATAGAGATTCATGATGCGGGTGAAGACCAGCGAGACCAGGATCTGCAGGACATCTGAGAGATAGACGCTTCTGTCTTTTTCTTTGACGATGAAGTAATGGATCAGCAGCTCGAGGACGATGAACAGGCAATACCAGAAGAAGACCACGTTTCCGAAGTTGAGTGAGAAGATTTCGGAAACAGCGTAGGGGACCGAGAGGATCGGTGAGACGCCTAAGGTCACTTTGGTGTTGAGAGTCAGTCCGGCAGCCAGAATGAACATGCCCAGGATATAGATAAGGATCTTTTTGGAAGTAATCTGCATAAGCTTATTTCTTTTCCATTATCTTGGGAGCGATGTAGGAATCAATGAGTTCGACCAGGATGTCAAACAGGACCGGCGAGACCGAAGAAGTCTCGGGATCCGGCGGCAGGTATGGCAATAAGACCGTCTTGTCGATCTTATTGGCATATGGGTGGCCGGCATTTGTCGTCACCAGCATGATCCGGGCGTCGCTGTTGGTGATGCGCTGCATCAGATCTTTGTTGGCAGAGACGGAGAAGATGATCAGCAGTTCATCGGTCGTCAGAGAGTCGGCAGTCTCGATCAGTTCATCCAGTGGAACGGCGTTGACGAAGATGCCGTACTTTCTTAATAAGGATTGAAGCAGATGAGCCGGCTGCAGGCTTTTGCCCATGCCGGTCGTAAAGATGCGTGAAGCACTCAATATATAATCGGCCAGTTCATTCAGATATTGATCGCTCAGTACTTTTTCCGTTTCTGATAACAGGATCCGCAGGCGGTCAAAATAAGGAAGCGAATCGGACTGGCTCATCTGGTTCAGTGTCGCCGAAAAAGCGGTGATATCGGAACGGAAATCGTTGTAGCGCTGATAGCCAAGCACTTTGATGAAGCGGGTCAGAGCCGGTTGCGAGACATTGATCTCTTCGGCGAACCTGCTGGTGGAAAGAGAAATGACCCGTTCCGGCTGTTCCAGGATGGCCTGGTAGATGCGCATGTCGTTCTGGGTGAACTCTTCTTTATGTTTTTCCATATTCAGGAAGGGATTCATAGGTCTGTCCTCCTTATCAATAGGATACAAAGAATGAATGAAATATTCAAGAATGGAAAGTTTTAATTATATAAATAGTATGAAATCTGGTAAAAAATGCGAAAAATAAGGGAAAAATGAAAAATAAATATAATATTCATTGACATCTTATCAATAATATGAATAAAATATTCATACAAACATTCAAAATGAAAGAAATATTTAAGGAGGAAATTTGAATGGCTTCTAAGTATGATGATGTTGCTGCAAAGATCGTTGAACTGGTCGGCGGAAAAGACAATGTCGTTTCTCTCACACATTGTGTAACAAGACTTCGTTTCGTATTAAAAGACAGCAGCAAGGCTGATCAGAAGGCTTTATCTGAGACCCAGTATGTGATTAAGGTCCAGGAAGTTGGCAAGCAGCTGCAGGTCGTTGTCGGCAATAAGGTCGACGGTATCTATGATGCACTGGTCGAATCGCAGGGTGTTCTCGGCGGCGGTGAAGTGGATGCCAACGATGAAGCAGCCAACGGCAAGAAGGGTGTCCTGAACAGCCTGATGGATACGATCTCCGGGATCCTAGTTCCGACGCTGGGCGTTCTGACCGCTGCCGGTATCATCAAAGGTGTCGTTTCGTTCCTGGCGCTTGACAACATCGGTGTTCTTGATCCGACCAGCGGCTTATACATGCTGCTGATGGCGATCGGTGACGGCTTCTTCTATTTCCTGCCGATCATGTTAGGTTTTTCGGCTGCCCGCAAGTTCAGATGCAACGAATATGTCGGTGCTCTGATCGGTGCTGCCCTTGTCTATCCTTCAATGGTCAACATCGCGCAGACTTTACCGGTTGCCGGTACATTGTTTGAAGGCACGAAGTTTGCGATGACTTATTTCAATAAATTCCTGGGCATTCCGATCGTTATGCCGGGCGCCGGTTATACGTCAAGTGTTTTCCCGGTCATCGTTGCGACCTGGCTGGCTTCTAAGATCGAGAAGTGGTGCAAGGAACATATCAATGACAATCTGCGCGGCATCCTGACGCCGATCATCACACTGGTCGTTTCCGTTGTTGTTGCATATCTGGTCATCGGACCGGTCCTCAATACAGTCGCTGTCTGCATCCAGATCCTTGTTGAAGCACTGTTTAATATTCCAGTCGTTGGCGGCCTGATCGCCGGTGCGCTCTTAGGCGGCGGTTTCGGTGTCCTGGTCTTATTCGGTATGCACTGGGTTATCATTGGTCTGGCTCTGTCCCTGATCGCCCAGAACGGTTACGATTACATCATGGCCTGCGGCGGTATTGGCCCGATGGTCGGTATGTTCCAGGGTCTGGCGATCTGCTGGGCCTGCCGTAAGAACAAGAAAGTCAGAGACCTTGCCATTCCGGCAACGATCTCTCAGATCTGCGGTGTCGGTGAACCTCTGATGTATTCGATCCTGGTCCCGATCAAGAAGCTGTTTGCGATTAACATCTTAGGCGGCTGTGTCGGAGGTGCGATCATCGGTGCATTGAAGACGAAGATGTATATGTTCGGCGGTTCCGGCCTCTTCGGTATCTTCAACTACGCCGGTGGCGGCAGTTCAGCTGACATTATCAAGTACTGCGTCGGTGTTGCGGCAGGCGGTCTGTTTGCGATCGTTGCGACTCTGATGGTCTATGATGACAATGAAGCAACACGCATCTTAGGCAAATAAGATAAAATAATAAAGTCCAAAAAAGGCAGAGCGGACGCTCTGCCTTAAACATGAAAGGATGTGCAAATGAAAGATGTATTGAGACTTGACCCACAGGCTTATACGGTCAGAACCTGCGAACTGGAAGGAAGAAAGATCACCTATCGGGAATACCGGGATCTGAAATACTGTAGTGATCCGCTCGACAGTATCCAGAGGATGAATCTGTTTATTCCGGAAGCTTATTATCATGGTGAAACGATCAGCGGCTATGACAAAAACAGTGCGCCGATCTTTATACCCAACACGGTGGGCGGCTATATGCCGGGCCCTGCCGATGAGCCGGGCATCGATTCCCATAACGGTCAGATCAATTCGATCTTTCGGGCGCTGGAACATGGTTATGTCGTGGCTTCGGCCGGCGTAAGAGGAAGAACGTCCGGCAAGGTTTCAAAAGAATTCTTTGAAGGCAGTAAGGAAGGTACGCTTAGCGAGGCGACCGGACGGCTTGTCGGTCGGGCACCGGCGTTCATTGTCGACTATAAGGCAGCGATCCGTTATCTGCGCCACAATCAGGATCAGATCTGCGGGGACACTGAGCGGATCGTGACAAACGGTACCAGTGCCGGTGGTGCTCTGTCAGCTTTGGCAGGTGCCAGCGGCAACAGCGAAGATTATTCTTCCTATCTTGAAATGATTGGCGCTGCGGATGAACGTGACGACATCTTTGCAGCTTCCTGTTACTGTCCGATTCATAATCTGGAGAATGCCGATGCAGCCTATGAATGGCTGTTCAACGGAGTCAACGACTATCACCGCACGAAACATCAGCGCAGTGAGAACGGGATCATCCGGGTCCCGGATGAAGGAATGATGAGCGATGAACAGATCGCCTTATCGGCGAAGCTGAAGAAGCTGTTTTCTGCCTATCTGAATTCTCTGAAGCTGAAAGATGAAAAAGGGAATGAACTGAAACTTGACGCGGATGGCGAAGGATCGTTCAAAGATTATTTAAAATCATTCATCGTCGCTTCAGCGGATAAAGAGAACAAGACGCATCAGATCTTCGATCATCTGAAATATCTGTATACGCCAGGCTCTGAGATCTTTGATCAGGAATATCTGGTGAAAAAGGGTGATACAGTCACAGACCTTGATTGGGACGCCTATATAAGAAAGATCACGCGTATGAAGGCCACACCGGCTTTCGATGCTCTGGAGATGAACTCGCCGGAGAACGAAGAATTTGGAGATGAAAATACAGACGGGCGTCATTTCACTGATTTCTCTTTAGCTCATACCAGAATCGAAGGTGCACAAAAGGCAGATGAAAAGATGATTGCCATGATGAACCCAGTCTCATTCATCCTGAATGATCATCAATGGATCACGAAGAACTGGCGGATACGTCACGGCGCCTTTGACCGGGATACATCGCTGGCCATTCCGGCGATTCTGGCGACTCTTTTGAAAAACAGAGGATTCAATGTCGACTTCGCACTGCCCTGGGGACTTCCGCACAGCGGTGATTACGATCTGGATGAACTGTTTGTCTGGATCGACGGACTTTGTAAAGAATGACATCGGAGCTGAAAAAGACTGCGTGATCTTTTGGTCCGTAGTAGAACAGATGGCGGAAGCACCCTGGATCGTTCCGGATCTGTGCATGAAACGCATCTACGAACAGAAACAAAAGGCGCTTGAAAGCAGGAAATAAAAAGACGGATCTGTTCAGATAATTATCCTTTAAGCTCTGTTCACACAGAGCTTTTTTATATATTAAGAATTTCAATGCGTTCCGGCTGGCATCTTGGATACAGGGTACCGTCATGGTCAGGCAGGCATGCATTATGAAAAGTTCCTTGTTTTATACAGACAAATAAGAATGATAATAGTGATAAAAAATCGGCGATAAATGAAAGAGCTAAAGAAAGCATTATTGCATATTTGACCGATAATCCGGAGGGAAAGACAAAGGATATTTCTGGCCATATTGGGTTGGGAGTATCCAGGACAAGAGATTACCTCAGAGAGCTTGTTGGTGAAGGAATAATTGTTGCAGAAGGGACCAGCAACAAAGCAAGAACTTACAGGCTGAAAAGATAGAGTGGCTACGTTATTCAATTTGATCATCAATAAGTAAAATGATCAAATTAAGCCTCAAAATGATCAAATTGAAAGATACAGATATGATTATTTCTGCCCTCTCGTGACTCGTGACCGGCTATAAGGGAATAACCGCCGCTCTGTTTTAATAGGCTGTGGCAGGCAAAACAGGGCATTTGGCCACAAAGTGATAGTGAAGATTTTTGGTCACGAGTATTCGTGGCCACGGAAACGCTTGAAATCTCGTTGTTTTTTATATAGGAAACCCATTGCGACAGTTGATTTTCCTGTTGATGATACTTTGCACAGTAGGCTAACAAAAAGTAGTGATTTTGAAGCCGAAGCAGATCATTCTTGCTGTAGTACGGTGAATAAGAGCTGGTCACGAAAAAAACACGAGAGAGTCCCGAAACAAGCGAAAAGGCCGAAAAACAGCACCGTTTTTCAGCCCTCTTGCGAATAGAAAATGCCAATTTTTAACGTTTTGCGGCCATTTGATATCCCGCAGATCGGCCCGGGCAGAGAGTGGGAGCAAGATGTTCTGAATTACCTGATCGGAATTGACCGGCCGGAAGATATTCAGAAGATCTATCAGATCGCCAGGGCCTGGATCCATCCGGATGAGTGAGCCCATATTCCGCGGAACCGTCTGAAAGGCGTTCGAAAGCGATAACCGGGATTTGAATGTTCAAATTCCGGTTTTGTTTTTACGGCTTCTTCTTTCCGTTCTTCTAAGTGCGTCATATTCATGCAATAATAAAACATATTTACGGAGGCCTTTTTGCATGAAAAACCTGAGAAAAGCGATGTGGTTCCTGCCATTGATGACGCTCGTTCTGATGCCGTTCACACCGGTAAAAGCAGAAGGCGAATATGATCTTTACGTTGGGGGCGTTCAGGTTACCGATGAAAATAAAGACGATATCCTTGGGGATGGAAAGGCCAGATACAATCCTGAAACCGAGACGCTCACTTTGGATAATCCGACTTTCAGCGAGGGTCTTGAGAGCGCGATCTATGCGAACAATCTTGATCTGAATATTGAAGGCAATGTTACTGCGACAGGCAAAAAATACGGGATCTATGTTGAAAATGGCTTTCTGACGATCAACAGCGGAACGATAAACGCAAAGGGAGAAATCGCCGTCAGCTGCACGAAACTGCAGATAAACGGAGGCACCACCACCGCCATCAACGTCCCGCAGGAAGAATCGAACGGGGTGGGTGTTTTTGCGCAGGACGGCATTTTGCTTTATGACGGCGAACTGACTGTTATCGCAGCCGCAAAAAGCGGAAAAGACTGCTACGGCGTTTTTGCGAAGAATGAATTTATCAGTGCCGGCGGAACATTAACGATAGAAGCCACAACAACAGGCAGCCCTCTGACACATGCGTATGGATTGTATTCCAGTTCGGTCAAGGTCAGCGGCGGGACGGTAACGGTGAAAGCGATAAATAAAGATTACGATGCCATGGCGATAGCCGGTGATTTCAATATGAGCGGCGGTGCAGTAACCGCTGATGCCGAAGCGACCTATGCCTACGGTGTCTACAATGATGTCTTCAGCGCTGAAAGCTTTACGTTGACCGGAGGGACATTAAATATTACCAGCAAGTCGGAAAAAGACGGTTCCGGAATTCATACGGAAAATACAGTGACCGTTACGGGCGGAGAACTTAACGTACAGTGTGAAGGAAAAAACTGTTCTGCTGTAAACGGGGAAGATGACATCACCATATCCGGCGGAACGGTAACCCTCAACGCAAACGGGGAAAGAGCTTCCGCAATCAATGTCTGGACGTTTGGCGGCGGCAATAATACGATAGCCATTCAGGGCGGAGAGCTTACGGCTGTCGCTTCCGGAACCGGTTCGTTTGGCATTTATACCAACAACCGGGCAACGATCGATGCGGGGACCGTAAACGCGAAAGGTGATTCATACGGTATCTACAGCCAGGGCAGACTGACGGTCAATAACGGCACAACAAAGGTCACTGCCGACGGCGGTGAAAAAGCTGTTTATACAGATACTGCGATCGTTCTCGGTGACGCACTGGCTATTCAGGAACCCCAGAACGGAAAACTCAGCGACGATAAGAAAACGATCGTCAACAGCGGCGGAACCGTCAGCACGCATGCGGTAATCGTCAATAATTACAAATACACAATCACGGTAAACGAAAGCACAGGCGGTACCGTAAGCGCCGACAGAACCAGGGCGAATGACGGCGAAACCATTCATCTTACGGTCGATCCGGAGGAAGATTGTGAACTGAGCATGCTTACGGTCAAAGATACGGAAGGAAATGATGTCCCGCTCGATGAAAACAACAGCTTCATCATGCCCGCCTCGGATGTTGCCGTGACGGCGGAATTCATCCGTTACTATACGGTCGATATTTCGGAGGAATCCGCCCGGTTTGTCGGGGCAGATCAGGAAAAAGCCGCGGCAGGTGATACCGTAAGCCTTACGCTGTATACCGTCGATAAATATGTCATCGACGGAATCCGGGTAACGGACGCGGAAGAAACTGTCATCGAAGTAGGAGAAGACAACACCTTCATCATGCCCGCTTCATCCGTTACGGTTATCGCTGATGTCACGAAACTGTGCACGATCACATTAGATCTTAACGGCGGTACTCTGAACGGCGAGACCGGTATCATCACCTCTGAATACAGAGAAGGTCAGGTGATCGTACTGCAGCGTCCGGAACGAAAAGGCTATACCTTTGATTACTGGGAAGGATCAAGATATAAGGCGGGTGCCGAGTATATCGTGGAAGAAGATCATACCTTCAAAGCGGTATGGAAAACGGACTCGAAACCGGATCCGGTTCCTGACAATAAGAACAACCCCGGCAGCGGCCAGCCAATCCGGATTTACCGGATCCCCGACACCGGAGACCATCTGTACCGCACAGGATTCGCAGTCTTCACCGGTATCATAGCCATAGAGGCAGTCTTATACGCTGCCGTGTCCCGCAGGAACAGGAAATAAGCGGGCGCTTCAAAAACTTCCGAAGATTCAAAACAGACAACATCCAGGTGGTATTTCACACCTGGATTTTTCATGATCCGTGAGGAGGATCCAATACGCGGCAGGCAGGAGATCCTTTCTGCCGGCCGTTCAGGATTGATATCTTCACACGTTTACAGTATGATAAGTTATACAAATCATACTTTGGAGGGCAAACCAATGAACGGACCGGAAGGAAAATATGCATGGACGGCTACTGTCGGCGAAAAAGGGCAGATCGTAATACCGAAGCAGGCAAGGGATATCTTCGGAATCAAACCTGGGGATACACTGCTTCTGCTTGGCGATGAGAAGCGTGGAATCGCTATTCCCCCGAAGGGCGCGTTTGCGGAGCTGTTCGGCATTGCATTTCAGAACGAGGAAGAGAATGAAGAATGAAAACCATCGCTTTTTTCTGTATTCCTGCGCACGGTCATACGAATCCGATGCTGGTGGTGGCTGCGGAACTGGTGAAACGGGGGAATACCGTCCGGTTTTATTCGTTCTCTGAATTTGAAGAAAAGATCCGGGCAACCGGCGCGGAATTCATCAACTGCGATGCGTATCTGCCGGAACTTTCCCAACAGGAAGAAGCCGGGCTTAAGAATGTATCCACAACCGAAATGACGGTACAGGATATCCGGATCACGCTTGCCATGGACAGCTTCCTCGATGAAGAATTCCGGACCTTTCAGCCGGACGTCGTATACACGGATTCCGTGTGCTTCTGGGGCAAACTGAACGCATGGAAGCACCAGGTTCCGATGGTGGTTTCCACCAGTACATTCGCATTCAATCAGCTGTCTTCCCAGTACATGAAGAATTCGCCGAAGGAAGTGGCAGATATGATCCTCGGCCTGCCGAGGGTGTCAAAGGAACTGAAAAAACTGGAACCCTGCGGCTATCACGTGAAAGGTGCCTTATCTCTTGTACAAAGCGATAATCATACCGACAGCGTCGTTTATACTTCAAGGCGGTTTCAGCCGTATGGCGAGAGCTTTTCGGATCATTACGCCTTTGTGGGCCCCTCGGTATTTTCGAATGCGGTTCCGAATAAAACGAAAGAACGCCCGCTTGTTTATATTTCCCTGGGGACCGTCATCAATGACCGGCCGGATTTCTACACAAAATGCATCGAGGCATTCCGGGATCAGAACGTCGACGTCATCATTTCCTGCGGAAATGCGACAGACCGCGGGGCTTTGGGAACCCTCCCCGGCAACATTCAAATATTTCCCCGTGTTGACCAGCTGGACATTCTTTCCAGGGCGGATGTTTTTATCACCCACTGCGGGATGAACAGCGTTTCCGAAAGCCTGTATATGGCGGTGCCGATGGTGCTTTATCCCCAGACAGGGGAGCAGAAAGCAGTCGCACGAAGGGTAACGGAACTTGGCGCCGGTGAGGTATTGAATGATGATTCCGCCGCCGGGATCCGGGCTTCGGTGCGTGAAATCCTGAACAACGAAACGTACAGAACTGCCGCCGAAGCGTGCAGCACAGATTTTCGTTCCTGCTCAGGCGCAGCCGGCGCGGCGGAATTCATTGAGAAGGCACCCCATTC
>CAJOLG010000026.1 GCA_905235315.1 uncultured Solobacterium sp.
GCCTGGCCGATGATCATATAGATCGCTGTTTTTGTGGCGGAATGCTTTTTCTTCATCGTTCGTATGTCACCTGTATAAAAAATATTATATATGAATTCCCGCCGGTTGGACGGTCCCAACCATTGGTTTCCTGCTCTTTTTTCCGGCAAAAAGGCGTTCTGTTCAGAGCGCCTTCCCGTTCTCTATCAGTTTTTCCAGGTTTGCCTGTTTTTTCTCCAGGGTTTTGCGTTCTTCTTCCAGGCGTTCTTTCGCGGCCCGGAATACCGTATTTCGCTCCGTCGAACCGGAATCGCGCAGGATGCGGATCTCTTCAATCGTAAGCCCGGCATCCCGGTATTCCGCGATACGTCGGAGTACCTCCAGCGCAGCGCTGTCATAGACCTTGTGCGCCTGCGGTCCGAGCCTTGCGGTCGGAGCCGCAAGTCCGATCCGGTCATAGTAGAACAGCGTCTTGCGGGTAATATCAAGCAGACTGCACACTTCAGACACCGTGTACAGATGCATGGTTTCATGTTCTGATGCGTTCCCCGGGAATTCTCCGTTCCATCTGTACGCCATGTCCGCTTCCTTTCTGCACCCTCAGAATAGAAAGCGCGGCCGCAATGATAAATGCCCAAAGTTTTTCCAAACCGCAGGAGCCCGGCGATTGTGACAGAAAACGAAAAACCCACCGGAGTGTGATACCGCAGGATATCACTTCCGGTGAGTCTTTCTGTAAAACATTCTTCAGCAGAATCGTTCTGCCGTACAGAACATCAGCCTTTTACAGCGCCGGACATACCTTCAACGTAGTAACGCTGCAGAGAGATGAACAGAATAACGATCGGAATCGATACGAGCATCGCACCGGCCGCAAACTGTGTGTAGTATGATTCGATCCGGCGGAAGTCTGTCATCCACTTCAAACCAAGCGCAACGGTGTAGGATTCCTGCTTATCTCCCAGCAACAGGCTCGGGAAGATATAGTCGCCCCAGGGACCGAGGAAGGAAACCATAAGCTGGTAAATGATGATCGGTTTCGACATCGGGATGATGATCTTGTAGAAGAGCTGGAACTTGGTGGCACCGTCAATGGTGCACGCCTCATCCATCGCCTTCGGAATCGTATCCATCGTACCTTTACAGATGTAATATCCCATCGCGGCACTCGCGACATTGACGAGGATCAGAGCACCGAGGCTCTGGTTGATACCCATACCCTTCAGGATGTTATATACAGCGATCATGGACATGAAGCCAGGGAACATACCGATGACCATCATGGCCTTCATCAGCGTTGTACGTCCGACGAACCGGGTACGGCTGAGAATGAACGATGTCATAAGAACGATCAGAGTATTCAGAACACAGCTGACCGAAGCGACGATGAATGTGTTCTTCCACCATCTCGCAAAGGTGATGGAGCTGCCCGACACAAAGAGCTTTCTGTAGTTATCCAATGTAAATGTCTTCGGGAAGAAGTAGCCGACATAGTATCCGCCTTCTCCGCGGAACGACGTGAGGACGATCCACACGATGGGGAACAGCCAGATTACACTGAGGATAACAAGTACGATATAGCCCGGCGATACCTTTGTCGCCGTCATCGCGTTATAGAGAGTCACAAATGCGAGGATCAGCATCAGCCAGTAGCCGATACTGAAATTGCCCACATAGAACTTGTCAGGGAAGATACCGCTTGCGTCAAGGAACATTTTACTGGCAAAGAGCATGATTGTAACAATTGCTGTTTCAACTGCTCCGATGGCAGCCCAGATGCGAACACCCAGGACACTCGGCTTCAGCACCAGGAAGACACCGAATGCGGCCAGGACAATCGCCAGGACACCCATGATGGTATACAGTGTTCCGGTGTTGGAGAATGCGGCGGTAAACCCGTTGATGGTCTTGCCTCCGACAGAGGCATACGGAATCAGCATCGCCAGCAGCATGATTACATAACCGGCAAATGCGATATACTGCTCCTTCTTGCGAAGGCCGATTACTTCATTTTCAAATTTCATTACTGTAATGCCTCCTCATTCTGTGTAATACCCGCAATACGGTACATAACCAGCGAGAATACAGCAGAGATGACGAAAATCAGAATGCCGATCGTGGCAGCGAGGTTGAAGTCGTTGGACTCACTGGTCAGCTTGTAAAGCCACGTTACGAGCAGGTCTGTCTTACCGGCGCCTTTATAGTAATCCAACGTTTTCGGTGCACCCTCGGTAAGGAAGTAGATAACACCGAAGTTGTTGATATTCGCAATAAAGTTGGTAATCAGATACGGTGTGGTAACCTGCCACATGTAAGGGAATGTGATATTCACGAAAGTCTGGAATGCATTCGCACCGTCAAGGTTCGCGCTTTCATACAGTTCTGCCGGAATATTCATAAGAATACCGGAAACCATCAGCATTGTGATCGGAATACCAAGCCACAGGTTGACCACAATTACGGTTGCCCGTGCCCAGGTGGCATTCGTCAGGAATGGCATAGGCCCTTTCGTAAATCCCCAGGTTTGAAGCAGTACGTTCATGATTCCGTTCTGTCCGAGCATGGTGTTGATAACCAGCAGCGAAACGAAGGAAGGAATCGCCATCGCGAAGATGAAGATCGTACGCCAGAACTTCTTGAACTTGATGCCTTTCGAGTTGATCAGGATTGCCAGCAGCATGCCGCCGAAGTAGCAGGAGAAGCATGCGATGACAGCCCAGACCAGCGTCCACTCCAGAATCGGAACGAATGTAGCTCCGAGTTTTCCGCTGGCATCAAGAATGTTTCTGAAGTTTTCGAGGCCGACCCAGTTGAACAGATGTCCCGGAGGCTGGTGCTCCGCATCGTAGTTGGTAAACGCCATCAGGATCATGTAGATCAGCGGCGTGACGGTGAATACGATAATTCCGATCATCGGAAGGAACAGGAACAGGCGTGCGATATGTTCGTCAAACAGACATACAATATCGTCCTTGAGGGTATAAACCTTCCTGCCTGCGAGCTTCCGCTGACGGGCATCCTCACCGGAACGGATTGAGATGTACCAGACGACAATTGCCATAATGGATATAACAAGTGTCAATACGCCGTACAGCAGCATAAGCATGGAGTTGTCGCCCTGCTGGACAACATAGATTCCCTGCGTTGCGTCGTAGACCATGCCCTGCTCAGTGGATCCCAGCGTGATCATATTACGGAGATTCGCAAATCCGCTGGTGATCATAAAGTAGATGTAGGCAATTTCTATTAACAGGTAAATTGCGCCTTTCGCAATCTGCCCGCGTACGATATTAGACAAACCGCTTACTACGAAGGAAAGTTTTGTATAGATATCCCCTTCCTTGAAAATAGTAATCAGACTTCTCGGTTTGCCCGAATTCTTTTTCTTCATTAAATAACCCCCCGAGAAATGTCAAATATACTGAATATTATAGAGGGCTGTCACAAAGGGTTTCCGCTGTGACAGCCCCGTTTCCCTTGATTATTCAGCAGGACTTACTCAACAAGTTTCGATGTAACGCTGTCAACGAGGGAATCCAGCTGAGACTGGAGGTTCGCTTCGGTGATCTCACCGTTTACAATACCTTCGCCAAGCGCAGCTGCCGGTGTCCAGTATTCGCCCATCTGCGGGATGTTCGGCTGCGGAACATAGAACTTGGACTGTTCCATAAGACCGACAGCAGCAGGGGAATCCTGCAGTACGGGATCGTTCGCAAGAGCCAGAACGGTAGGGGTTTCGTTGTTGATTTCAAACCGTGTCTTCTGGTTCGCTTCGTTTCCGAGCCATTCTGCGAACTGCTGTGCCGCAAGCGGATACTTTGTGCTGGACTTAACTGCGTAGCACTTGTAGTCACCGAAGTTGCGGAGCTGAGAATCTTTACCGTTAATGTTGATGGTAGGCAGAGCGCATGCGCCGTAGTCTTCGCCGATTGCTTCTCTGACATCCGGTGCGGACCATGTGCCGGAGCAGAACGCTGCCAGTTTTCTGTCAGCCAGCAGGCTGACTGCGATACCATCCTGGTTTTCGATGTACTTCGGGTTCTTAACGAGGTTGATCAGGTACTTGCCTGCCGCAACGCCGTTTTCGTTATTCCAGTCCATGGAATTCGGATCTGTGCCGTCCGGGCCGAACAGAGTGCAGCCTGCCGCATAGAAGAAGGACTCGATATACCAGGAGTCATGAATGTTGCAGGAGAAGTTGTATACACCGTCGCCGAGATCCTTTGCCATCATGGTTTCAAGGCTCTTGACTTCATCTTCTGTGAACATTTCCTTGTTGTAGTACATGAAGAAGGAGTTCGGGGAGAACGGGATCGCGTATACGAGGCTGTTGCCGTCATCGCCGGTAACAGAAACGCTTTCGATCGCACCTTCACTGTAAAGCTTCTTTACATTGTCGATGTCATAACCGATCGGGAGAAGGAGACCCTTCTGTGCTTCGCCCGGAATACCTCCGGAAGGAATCTGGAATACGTCAGCTGCAGTGTCGGCGTCGGTATCCAGCAGGGAAGCTGCTTCATCAATACCTGTAATGGAAACATCCCATGTCATCTTGTACTCGGGATGCGCAGCTTCGAAGGATGCCATCATCGGATCAAGAATTTCTTTTTCTTCTTCCGGTACCCAGACCTTGAGCGTAACATCCGTTACTTCGCTGCCGCCTGCGGCAGGAGCCGCAGCGCTGCCGCTGTCGTTGCCGGCATCAGACGATCCGCCGCCGCTGCAGGCGGTGAGACTGAATGCCATGGCAAGAGAGAGAACCATTGCCAGTTTCTGTTTCATTTTTTTTCCTCCTTTATGAAACGTCTAGTCTCAGGGTTTTCACCCCCTATTGAAATTATTTCTTCTGTTTGGTTAAGCGCTTAACCAACAGAGAAGAACAAGTTAAGCTGCTGTGTTCCAATTGACCTGTTCTAATCTATGGTTAAGCGCTTAACTGGTACTTTCATAATAACTCTTCAGCGCACAATGTCAATAACAAACCGTGGATATGACTGCTTATTTCAACGGACAGCGGATCAGGTACGCCTTGCCCGCCGGTACGGTAAGCAGGATCGTATTGTCATCCAATGTATCCGCTTTCAGCGGTTCTCCGAAGACATCGGTTCCGTTTTCCGGCAGTTTCGCACCGATACTTCCCGGCGCCAGTGAAATGACCGTATCCTGTTCTTCCTGTGAAGCCACCGCAATGAACGCTTCCCTGTCATCAAAGCGCGCAATGGATATGCACCGGCCCTGGGCACAGAGGAACTTCATGCCTCCTTCGGTCAGCGCTGCACTCTCCTGTTTCAGATGTGCCAGCGTCTGATAGAACCGGAAGACCGGAGTTTCCTGAAAGTTCTCGCCCCACGGCATGGGGAAGCGGCATCCTTCGTTGTTCTCTGTCCAGCCGCCGATCCCTGCTTCATCTCCGTAGTAAATGGAAGGAGCACCGATCAGAACAAACTGCAGGATCACAGCACATCTCACCGCATCCCAGGAAACGCTTTCATAGTTGTGAAGCCGGGAAATGTCATGGCTGTCAATGAGATTGAACTGGTTCTGTGCCAGCACAAACGGAATCTTGGCGAGATGTTCCGTAATGCGTTCCTTCACATCCTCTGCCGTCATCGTATAATTCACATTCCGCAGAATCTCATTGCGCTCATTGAACAGATCAGGCAGACCGACAAACTGCCGCAGGACACGGCCGCATCCGTAATAATTCATCGGGGAATCCCATTCTCTGCCCTGCAGATACTCTCCGCAGTCACCCCAGTCTTCCGCCAGGATATAGGCATCCGGGTTTTCTTTCCGGATACTGCGGCGGATCTCAGGCCAGATCTCGTGGGCAAGCTGAATCTCGTTGTTGCGGGCAAGCACATCCGCCACATCGAACCGCCATCCGTCAATGTTATAGGGCGGCTTCAGCCATTTCTTCAGAACGGATTCCTCTCCCGCAAAGATTACCTCGCGCAGTTCGTTTGAGGTATAGTTCAGCGTCGGCAGACTTGCCACATCCGCCCAGCCTTTATATTCATTGGTGCCCGGCTCAAAGAAATAATACGAGCGCTCCCGGCTGTCGGGATTGTTGTATGCGCCTACACTCTTATCAAAGTAGAGCCCGTCCCGGTTGAACCACTTGTGGGCCATGCCGGTATGGTTGATGGAGATATCCAGCATCAGTTTCATTCCGTTTCTGTGCAGTGCATCGGACAGTTCTTCCAGCGCTTTGTCTCCCCCGAAGTGTTTGTCTACATGAAAGTAGTCAATACAGTCGTACTTATGTACGGAGGGTGCTTCGAAAATGGGATTCAGATAAACCGCTGTGACACCCAGTTCCTTCAGATAGGGAATCTTCTGCTTCACGCCCTGCAGATCGCCGCCGAAGAAGTCCATGCAGAAACCCTCGCTGTACTGAAGGGGCGTATCTTCCCAGTTCATATGAATGGTACTGTGTCCGTTTATTTCATACTCCCCGTTCTGCACATCATTGGAAGGATCCCCGTTGCAGAAGCGCTCCGGAAAGATCTGGTAGAATACCGCAGACTTCACCCAGGAAGGCTGACGATAGTCCGCAAGCAGCACAAAATTGAAGGTATGATCCGGAATATAGGTGGTGATGCCCTTCTGTGTGTAGTAATAAATCACATCATCACAGACGATGTAAAACTGATAATGCATCCTCGGTTCACTGACCTTGAAGGACGCTTCATACCAGGCAAGACCGTGTTCCGTACCGATCCGTTCCGCGTGAATGAAATTCTCCGCTCCGTTGGGACAGGTACGGACGAGGACATGACGCACCGGCGCATTCTCATACATCCGGATGCGGACAGAAACCATCTGTCCGAGTTCCGGCTCCGGTGTGCTCACAAAGTATTTACTGCCGTCGCTGTATACACTTTCCAGCCATTTTTCCATTACGGTTTCTCCTGTTCTGCCTGCGGCTGGCTGATCCGTCCTGCATACCGCAGCATCCGCCGGATGCCTGCCCGGTACGGTTCCAGTTCGGAGAGATCCGTCAGCTGCCACTCCCAGTTCGGACTTCCGACTGTGCCCGGTGTATTCAGACGGGCGGAATCATCCAGCTCGAGCAGATCCATCACAGGGACGATTGCGTAATCCGCGGCACTGTGGAAGACATGATGCAGCATCCGGTAAGAGATGTTCTTTCCCTTGCGTCCTTCCCGTCCGAGGCGCCGGTCGGTTTTCTTCCGCTCTTTCGGGTCCATGCTTTTATACCAGCCGACAACCGTCTGATTATCATGGGTCCCGGTGTAGATCACCTGATTTTTGGTGTTGTCCGGAACCATGAGGGTGAATTCTGCGATGTTCATGCCGGGAAGGCCGTATGCATCCCGGAGCTCAAGCACCTCCGGGCGGAGATCGCCCAGATCCTCTGCCACGATCCAGATATCCGGCAGGGTTTCAAACAGTTTGTCAAACAATGCGTAGCCCGGTGCTTCAACCCACTCCCCTTCAACCGCAGTTTCACAGGATGCGGGGATCTTCCAGTACGTATCAAACGCGCGGAAATGATCGATCCGGATGATGTCATACAGACCCATGCTGTACTTCAGGCGGTCAATCCAGAAGCGGAACCCGGTCTCTTCGAGCACTTCCCAGTTGTAGATGGGGTTGCCCCATCTCTGCCCGACCGGGCTGAAATAATCCGGCGGCACTCCGGCAATGAAAGTCGGCCTTCCGTCTTTATCCAGCAGAAAACTCTTCCGGTCTTTCCAGACATCCAGAGAATCAATGCCCACATAGAACGGAATGTCCCCCACCATGAGGATACCTTTCCGGTTGGCATATTCTTTCAGGGCACTCCACTGCTTTCGGAACTCGTACTGCAGCCACATCCGGAACCGGATCTCCGCTTCAAACGGAGTGATGTCATACTTCCGGTTGAGAATCCAGTCACGCTGATCTTTCGGCCACTCGTTCCAGCATTTCATTTTGTTGTTTGCCTTCAGCGTGATGAAGACGGCATACGGATATACCCAGTCTTCCCTGCAGAACGCTTCGAATTCCGCAGCTTCTTTTCCCTGCGCCTCGAACGCTTTGAATGCCTTTCTGAGGTATTTCAGTTTGTGTTTTCTTGCGGCGTCATAATCAATCCGCCCGGTCGAAGGCAGTGTCTTTCGTTTCGCAGAGAGATAGCCCTCTTCCGCCAGCACATCGAGATCGATATAGAGTTCATCTCCCGCATAGGAAGAATACGGCTGATACGGGCTGTTGCCGTATCCCAGAGGATTCAGAGGAAGCACCTGCCAGAGTCTGAACCCTGTGTCAGCCAGATAGTCCACCAGACGGTATGCCTCATGCCCAAGGCTTCCCACGCCGTCGTTTGACGGAAGCGAAGCGACCGGCATGAGAACGCCTGCCATCCGCGGCACATCTCGTTTGTTTTTCATACCTTACTCCTTTACGATATAGAATTCCCACGGAGCCAGCGTCATTGTTGAGCCGAGGCCGTCATCTGCGATCGGATATTCTTCCCAGTTCACCTTGTCCTCAATGCCATGCATCAGAACGGTTTCATTTCCCGTGAACAGGCTGCTCAGATCTGCTTCCCGTTCTTTTCCGGAACAGTTGAAGACTGCCTTGATCCGGTTGCCGTCCTTCTCTCTTGCGAACGTCAGAACGTATCTGTCACTGCTGCCGACACTGATATATTCAATCGGTCCTCCGTAGTTTCCGGCATAGAGCGCGGGATTCCCGGAGCGGATCGCTGAAAGAGCCGCGAGTTCTTCCCGGTAGGAAATTCCGGTGCTGTCCCAGTCCACAGGATCTTTGGACATGAACTCCAGCGCATGGTCAAGACCGATCTCGTCACCGGTGTAAATCAGAGGCACACCCGGGATGGTATAGATCAGCGCGAACATCAGAGGCAGTGTCTGCTCATTGAAATGGGAGCGGATTGTTCCCTCGTACGCGTTTTTATCATGGTTATCCAGGAAATTGAGAGTATAGGTGCCGTCCGGGAAATCCGTATAAATATAGTTTTTGATCGAGCTGGCTTTGCCTGCCCCGCTTGCGGTATAGGTAAGCGTATCCCAGAGATGCCAGTTGTACTCCATGTCAAATGCATTCTCCAGCAGCTCTTTGATGTTGTCGCACTCCGCAAGCATGTACATCGGTTTGATTTCTTCCAGCTGTGCACGGCAGTCTTCCCAGAATGAGACCGGCGATCCGTTTGCGTAGTCGCAGCGGAAGCCGTCAATGTCATACGTCTCAACCCAGTACTTCATGGAGTCGATCATGGCCTGCCGCATTTCTTCGTTGTTATAATTCAGATCCGCAACATCCGGCCATCCCATTCCGTCCGGGGAAATGATATTGCCGTTTGCGTCCTGAGTATACCAGTCGGGATGCTCAGTAATCCACGGGTTGTCCCATCCGGTATGATTGGCCACCCAGTCAAGCATGACATGAAAGCCCATGTCATGTGCCTGTTTTACCAGGGCAGCGAAATCTTCGTCGGTTCCGAATTCCGGGTTCACCCTGCGGTAATCCGCAACCGAATACGGAGACCCCAGATCTCCGGCCCGGTTCTTTACGGAAATCGGATAGATCGGCATGAACCACAGGACATTGACTCCCATGTCCTTCAGTTCCTGCAGATGTTCCGCAAATGCATTAAATGTTCCTTCCGGTGTGAACTGACGCACATTCACCTCATAAATCACTGCGTCCTTTGTCCACTCCGGCTGATAGCGTTTGTCCGGATCCTGTTCGACAGCCGCCGCACTTTCGGCAGCTGCTGCGCCTTCGGGGTCGGTGGTGCCGGCAGCTTCCTGTGTTCCGCCGCTCTTACTGCAGCCCCCCAGCAGCATGGTGCCCGAAAGAAGCACGGCAAGCATTTTTACTGTGGCTTTATTCATTATTCATTATTCCTCCTGATCTGCATCAATTATCAGTAGCCAAGATATGCATTAGGTTAAGCGCTTAACCTCTCTGCTGATTTTACCTTACCCGACCCGGACGCGCTTTGTCAATTCCCTGTGAACGCATAATTTCGGCATTTTATCGATATCCTCTGCTGCAGTTGACAACCGCCGGTATAAATGCTATTTTGCAGACAGTTATAGTTAAGCGCTTAACTACGACTGTTTATACAGGATTCTGTCAGTTGATAACGGCGCAAATCATAGGTGTTTAATTCTCTGCGGCCGGCATTCTGTTCTGATGTACATGCAGGCAGAATGGACGTATTGCGCCCTGCCGTTTCAGATCCGGGCTGTCTGTTCTCAGCCGGCTGAAGCGCAGGAATCCGTCCCTTTCCCTGTAATTTTGCGGCGTACAGCATCCTTATCGGATAAAACGGTGTTTTATCTGTTATTTCTTCTTGTTTTTGTTTTTCCAGCAATTTTTCAGCAGAGAGGTACGCAGAATGAGCTTGAAAGATGTAGCAGATCGGGCAGGAGTCAGTATTGCCACGGTATCCAATGTCATTAACGGGAATTACAATAAGGTCTCCGAAAAAACCATCGAGCATGTTCGCCGGATCATCGAGGAGATGAACTACAATCCCAGTGCGGTAGCCAGAAGTCTCGCTTCCCATGAGAGCCGGATTATCGCAGTGTTTATTCCCAATATGATGATGGAAGGTGCCTTTGGTATTGACCCCTATGCTTCCCAGCTGGTGGCACTGATCGAGCAGGGAATCCGCCGGGAAGGATGTTACATGATGCTGCGGTGCGTTAACCGGTGCCGCGAAATAACAAGTCTCACCCGAAGCTGGAATCCCGATGGCATCATTCTGCTCGGCGCTGATCCGGACGATGTCCATGAAATCAGCCGTATTGTAACGGAAATTCCGGTTGTTTACACGGATACCTATGCGAATGATATCCCTATCAGCAACATCCGAATCGATGATTACAAGGGCGGCTATCTTTCTGCGGAGTATCTGCTCAGAAAAGGACACCGGCAGATTGCGCTGGTCAGCCCGGACTGGAATACGTCCTCTGTTATTTCCGAACGATTCCGCGGCTTCTGTGATGCACTGAACGAGTATGGACTGGAGTTTTCGCAGGAGGATTTCTTCATGGCGGAAACCAGGGTGGATGACGGCTTTAATGCAGGAAACCGGATCATCTCATCCGGAAGGAAATATACTGCGGCAGCCGCAATGTCAGATACCATCGCAATGGGTCTGAACGCCAGTTTTCAGAAGCACGGATTCCGCGTGCCGGATGATATCTCATTGATCGGCTTTGATAATATCGAGGCCTCCGCGTATATCGCGCCGGCATTAACTACCGTCGCGCAGGATCTGGAAAAGAAAGCATTATTGGTGGAACAGCAGCTGTTCGAAATGATTCGGACAAAAACCATCACTACAGTAAACGAAGTGCTGGATGTCGAAGTTATTGAGCGTGACAGTGTGAGAGATCTGACCGTCTCTCAGTAACGACGTGCTCAGGTTCGGCTTCCATTAACGATTCACGGCATTACGCACTATTTGCAGAAGGAGCGAAGCAGCATGTCTAAAAAATCAGATCGCTATTTTAAGGTGGACGCATGGAACATCGCGGAAGAGGGATTTGACAGTTCCTATTCCATGGTTGGTGAGTCCATCTTTTCTCTCGGAAACGAACATATGGGTATCCGAGGCAATTTTGAAGAAGGGTATTCCGGAGAAACGCTGCCCGGCAGTTATTTCAACGGGGTATACGCAAAAGCAAAGGTAGGAGAGACCGGGTACCTCGGAATTGTCACCGTCGGTGAATTCATGGTCAATTCCGTCAACTGGATCAAGGCAGAGCTCACGCTGGATGATGAAACGCTCGATCTTAATCACTCCGAATTCCGTGATTTTGAGCGTGTCCTTGACCTGCGCACCGGCCTGCTGACCCGGAAATTTATCTGGAAAACAAAGAGCGGCAAGGAAACCGAGCTCCTGTTTGAGCGCTTCCTTTCCATGCCGCGAAGAACGATCGGCGTCCAGCGGATTTCCGCAACTCCCTTAAACTATGAGGGCGATATCAGAATCAGCCTCTGGTCTGATTTTGATGTGACTCATTACTCGGTCAAAAAGAAGTTCTGGGAAGTTCTTTCGAAAGATCAGGGTGAGGATTTCTTTGAGATCCTCGGCCGGGTGCAGGATTCCGAACAGACTGTTGATTCCTGCAGTTATATCCGCCTCTGCGGAAGCGGAGAATCCGAAGCTCTGGAAACCGAAAAAGCAGTCGGCAGACGCTATGTTATCCATGCCGCGAAAAACGAGACGGTGTCCCTTACAAGGCTGGCGTCCAACGATCTTGAACCGGCGGATGCGGAGATGAAAGCCTTCCTTGCGGAAGCTTCGTTTGAATCGCTTTTCTCCGAAACCGCTGCGTGGTGGAAGGAAATCTGGGAAAAATCCGACATCGTGATTGACGGGGATGAAGAAAACCAGCAGGGCATCCGCTTCTGCATCTTCCAGATGATGCAGACATATCACGGGGCACGGCCCGGAAACAATATCGGAGCCAAAGGTCTTACCGGCGAAGCCTATGGAGGATGTGCCTTCTGGGATACGGAGACCTACTGCCTCCCGTTCTATATTTTCAATAACATGACTGCCGCAAAGAATCTGCTGTTATTCCGCTATCACACGCTGGATGAAGCCAGAGCACGGGCCAAAGATCTTGACTGCCGGGGAGCCTTTTATCCTATTTCCACGATAAGCGGAAAGGAAACCTGCCCTCTCTGGCAGCATGCAAGCCTTCAGCTGCAGGCTTCCACCGGTGTAGCCTACGGAATCTGGTTCTATGAGAAGCTTTCCGAAGATGCCTCCTTCATGCAGGAATACGGCATGGAAATGCTGATTGAAATCAGCCGCATGCTCGCAACACGCGGTGACTGGTCCGCTGACGGCAAAAATTACGGATACTTCTGTGTAATGGGACCGGATGAATTCCAGATGATGGTCAATCATAACTTCTATACCAACTACATGGGACAGTTCACCTTCCGTTACGCTGCGGAGTCCTGGAAAAAGCTGAAGGCTTCCGCGCCGGATGCCTGTGCTGCCCTGAAGGAAAAACTCGGGTTTACAGAAGATGAAATCAATGACTGGACCAATAAAGCAGATCATATGCTGATCCTGAAAAATCCGGATACCCTGCTGTATGAACAGCATGACGGATTCTTCCGGCTTCCCCATGTGGATATCAATCAGATTCCGATCACGGACTTCCCTCTT